>JAKZWH010000043.1:0-2556 GCA_047515615.1 Acidimicrobiales bacterium
ACCTCGGGCGGGGTCACCAAGACGATGCAGCGCCTGGTCGACCGGGGACTGGTGCGCCGGGTGGCCGATCCCGACGACGGCCGCCGCAGCCTCCTGGAGCTGACCCCGGAAGGATTGACGCTGGCCCGCGAGACCCTGGTCTTGGCACTTGACGCCTTCGACTCCGAGATCGGTGATCTCGACGAGGCCGAGCGCGAGGGTGTGGCCGTAGCGGTGCAGCGCCTCGTGGCCGAGTTGAGCGAGCGGCTCAGCCGCTGACGTCGGCCGCCGCAGCCTTCGCGACCTCCACGACGGCGCTCAGCTCCTGAACGCCAAGACTGCAGCCTTCGCGACCTCCATGACAGTGCTCAGCTGGCGATCGCCAATACGGCAGCCTTCGCCTCTTCCACCGCAGCACGAAGATCGGGCAGATCGGCCTCCTCTGCGCCGCTGCGGTTGAGGAACACGAACACCATGCGGGCCACCGGTTCGCCCGTGACCGCTTCCAGGGCGGCTACGTAGGCCGCCCCCTGCGGGCGGTAGCGCGCCAGCTTGGCGTCGACGCCGCCGTCGCCAGCGACGGAGTCGGTCTTCCAGTCGACCACCACCAGCCCCGTTGGGCCGCGGTAGACGAGGTCGACGTATCCCTCGACCAAGCGCTCCCCGAACGGCGCGGCCACGAACAGCTCGCGCCAGTGCTCGGTCGCTGCCGCCTCGCGGGCGACGTCGGTATCGAGCGCGGCCCGGGCCAAGCCGGCCACGGCTTGGGCCCGGCCGCTCACACCCTCGGCCGCTGCCTGCCTGCTGGCCAGGGCTTCGAGGCCCCGGCCTGTGCCCAGGTCGACGTCCTGAAGCACGCCGTGGACGGCTCGCCCGATGGCGGTGCCGTAGCGTCCCTTGCTCCAGGGGGGTGGCTCCGAATCGTCGCGGTCCTTGTCCAATCCTGGATCGACGGCCGCCGATCCGGTGCCCTCGCCGGCGAGCCGGGTGGCCGACACGGTAGTGGGGGCTGAGGCCGCCGCCAGGCTGCGCTGGCGCTCCTGGTCCCACTCATGCCGTTCAGGCAGAGTCGCCGGCTCGGTGCTGACCGGCGCCGGAGCGGCGACGGTGGAAATGGCCGCTTGGTCTGGGGTGTCGAGCAGGACCGAGCCGTCGAAGGCGCCCGCCTCCGCCGCGCCCGCGTCGGCCAGCGCCCACGCCGCGGAGTTGTCCTTGTTGCCCTTGGCGTTCGGCGCTCTGCGGTGCAGGCTCACGATCAGATGGTCGCGGGCCCGAGTACAGGCCACATAGAGCAGCCGGAGGCGCTCATGGGCGTCCATCTGCTCGTCGATCGGTTTCCACGTCTCGTAGTTCTCCGACTCCACTCCGCCGCGCAGCTTCACCACGGGCGCTCCGGAGGAGTCGAAGGCGACCGTCGGCCCCCGGGCGGGCTGATCGAGCTTGGTCGTCATGCCCGACAGCACGACGACGGGGAACTCCAGGCCCTTGGCCGCGTGCACCGTCAGGATGCGCACGCTGTCGTCGTCGGTCTCGGGCAGCACCGTCTCGGTAACTCGGGCGTTGTCGGCTCCCTGAAGCCGGGCCCATTGGAGGTAGCTGCGCAGGTTGGTGCCGCCCGCGTCGGCCCAGGCCCGGGCCTGGTCGATCACGAACCGCAGCCGGCGCCAGACGTCGCGGGGCCGCCCGTCGGCCACAGCAGTCTCGAACGCCCCTCGCTCACGCACGAGCCGGTCGATCAGAGCGGGCGGGCTGGTCCAGCGCTTCGCTCGGTGGAGCTCGGCCAGATGGGCGATCCCGTCGGCCACCGGATGGTCGGCGGGGCAGGACTCGGGTTGGGAGCGGACCAACGAGAACCGGCCCCGGCAGGCGAGGCGCCAGTGGGCCAAGTCGTCGTCGCCGCAGCCGTACAGGGAAGAGCGCAGCGCGGCGACCAGAGCCAGCTCGTCGGTCGGGTCGGCGACGGCCTGCAGAGCGTTGAGCACGTCGCGCACCTCACGCGTGTTGTACACGAGCGATGAAGCCTCGGCCCGGTAGGGGATTGCGGCCGCTTCCAGGGCGTCCTCCAGGTCACCGAGGCTGGTGCGAGACGGGATCAGTATGGCGATGTCTCCCAGTCGGGCAGGCCGAGTTGCGGGCTCCGTTGGCGTGCCGTCGTCGACCTCCCATTCGTCCCGCAGGATCGTCGCCACTGCTTGTGCGATCGACGCGGCCTCCCGGCGACGCAGCTCCTGGGCGTATGCCCTGCCCGGAATCTCGACGGGCTCCGCTCCGAGGACGGTCACTGCCGGTCCCTGCGGCACCGGCGCCCGGACCGCGTCGAGAGGCCCGTACTCGGGCTGGCTGCCCGGAGACGGTTGGATCATTCGTCCGAACACGTCGTTGACCCAGTCGATGATGGGTTCGACCGAGCGGAAGTTGGTGGCGAGGCCCTCGATACGGCCCTGCTCCTGGCGGTCCGTCCAGTCGCGGGCCTCCAGGAAGGTGGCGATGTCGGCGCCCCGGAAGCGGTAGATGGACTGCTTGGGGTCGCCCACGAAGAAGAGACGGCCCGGATCGGGCTCCAGTTCCGCCCATCGG
>JAKZWH010000044.1:0-4952 GCA_047515615.1 Acidimicrobiales bacterium
AGACCGTCGACCTGCCTGCCGTCGGGGTCGGGGCTGCCCAGGGCGGCGAGGATGATGGCGTCAACCTGGACAGCGTCGAACCCGGCAAGGTCCTGGGCTGCGAACAGCACGGCCCGGCTGGTGCCGCCGCGCCAGAACGACGCCGGAACGGGCCGGTCCACGCTTAGCGGCCCCGCGGGGCGCTGAAGTTGCCCTGGTAGGCGGGGACCATCGACGTGTCGGAGAGGCGCCTCATCGTGACGGCCAGGCTGCTCATCAGCTCCGCGGATACCAGCCCGTTGTCTGTGCTCATCCCCTCTCCTGACGCTCGGTCGCGCCGACAGGCGCTGGGGACAACCTACCGCATCGCTCGCACCCGGGACCTCAGCCGCGTCGGCGCTGGCCGCCTTGCTTCCGGCGTGATGCATGATATATACATCCGTCACTCGCAGATCACCGCGAGTGACGACCCGGGATGGCCGAGGGCGGCCTTTTCCCAACAGCCAAAGGGGGACCAAACATGCGCAGAGTGGACGCCGAAGTGGTCGACGCCTACATCGATCCCGACCGCTGCTGCAACCAGGGCAGCATCGTCAAGCTGAGCAACGGCGAGCTGCTGCTGGGCTACAACGAGGAGCGGGGCAAGATGCACGCCGACACCGGCCGGTCGTGCCTAGTCCGGTCATTAGACGGCGGCAAGAGCTGGGATCCGAGCACCAGGGTGGTGGTGGAGGACTACACCGACCACACCGGCAACTGGGACTGCGCCTTCGCCCAGATCAGCGACGGCACCCTCATCATGCACACCCGCATCTGCGGCTTCATTTCCTCCCCCACTGCCATTGCCAACCGCATCGATGAGCAGGCCATGTACAACCGCCGGGCTCACCAGACCGGCTACGCGGTGTACAAGTCCAAGGACAACGGGCACAGCTGGGATGGGCCGACTCCGGTCAGCACCTATCCGATCGCGGACTCGGGCACCGCGTACTGCCTGGCCGGCGGCACTGGGTCCGGCCATGTGGTGGAGCTGCCCGACGGCGGGCTGTTGATGCCCCTGGAGGGCACGCTCAGCTCCGACGGCTACCAGGGCGGCGGCGGAGTGTCGTGGGAGACATCGCGCTGCTTCATGCTGCGCTCAGACGACGGCGGGGACAACTGGGAGCACTGGGGGACGATGGCCTTCGACCCGGCCTCGATCATCAACTTCCAAGAGCCGTCGCTGACCCGCATGTCCAACGGCCGGCTGGTGGCGATGATCAGGGTGGTGTTCCGACCGGCCCGCTACGACTACCAGTGGGTCACCCATTCCGAGGATGACGGCGTGACGTGGGCCCCGCCCCAGCGGACCCGGCTATGGGGGTACCCCGCCGACATGATCCAGCTTCAGGACGGCCGGGTGCTGAGCGTGTACAGCTACCGGGCCCAGCCCATGGATGTGCGGGGCTGCACCTCCGAAGACGGCATCAACTGGGACCCCGACGACGAGTTCATAATCGCCGACTGCCACTCGCCCACCCGCGAGCAGCACCGGCAGTACTGGCACATCGGCTACCCGACCGTGGTGCAGCTCGACGACGGCACGATCGTGACCGCCTACCACGAGTACACCGACGACGACGAGCCCATCCAGTACATGCAGACCGCTCGCTTCCGGCTCGACTGAGTCGCCTGCCGGACAGCTTCTGTGCGCTCTCGCAGATCGTTGACGGCGCACGGACATGGAACCCGCGCCCGAGAAATCCGCGCCGGCTCGACTGAGTTAGTTGCCTCGACCCTCGCCTGAGCGAAGGCTGCTCATTGCGGTAGACGCCTTCGGCGACGACCACATCCAAGCCCTGTCCGCCGCTGTCTCTGGGTGGGCGAGCTGGGGGCGCCTCAGCCAGGACGCGTCCCCGGAGGAGTACCGGGGCGCGCTGGCCGGCACCGAGATCCTGATCGGCTGGCCCGAGCCGCAGTGGCTGGCGGACAGCCCCCTCAAGCTGCTGCTGCTGCCCAGCGCGGGCTACGAGGAGTACCTGACACCGGAGCTGGCGGCCAAGGAGGGGCTCGTCGTGTGCAACGCCGGCGGTGCCTACTCCGAGGGGGTGGCCGAGCACTGCGTGGCCATGATGATGGCGCTGGTGCGCCGCCTGCCCGAGTACCTCGCCGCCATGGAGCCGCGCCGCTGGGATCACCTGCACCGGCACGGCCGGTTGTCGGGCTCGACCGTCTGCGTCATCGGGCTGGGGACCCTGGGATCGGCCATCGCCCGGCGCTGCTCGGCGTTGGGCATGAGCGTGGTCGGTGTGCGCCGGCATCCGGACCGGCCGAGCCCGACGGTCTCGGAGGTGTTCGGACCCGAGGACCTGGGCACCGCGGTTGTCGGCGCCGACCATGTGGTGGCCGCGCTGCCCGGCGGGGCGGCTACTCGGGGGCTGATCAGCCGGGAGGCGATCTCGGCCATGAAGCCGGGCGCGTACTTCTGCAACGTCGGCCGGGGGGCGTCCGTCGACGAGGCAGCCCTCATCGAGCGGCTGCAGGACGGGAGCCTGGCCGGCGCGAGCCTCGACGTGTTCGCCACCGAGCCGCTGCCCGATGACAGCCCGCTGTGGAGCATGGAGAATGTCATCGTGACGCCCCACATGGCCGGCTACACCTGGGACTACGCCGACGAGCTCTGCGACGTGTTCTCGGCCAACCTGGCCCGCTACGGCGCGGACGAGCCGCTGCGCAACGTGATCGACCTGTCGAGGGCGGCGACGTGAAAATCAGCAACCTGCCGAGGGCGGCCGCGTGAAAATCAGCAACCTGCCGAGGGCGGCCGCGTGAAGCTCAGCAACCTGTGGGGGGCGGCCGCGTGAAAATCAGCAACCTGTCGAGGGCGGCGACGTGAAGATCAACGACCTGTGGGGAGCGGCGACGTGAAGATCAACGACCTGCCGGGAGCGGCTGGGTGAAAATCAGCAACCTGTCGAGGGCGGCCGCGTGAAGATCACCGGGATGGTCACCCGCGTTCTGGCGCTGGACGCGCAACCCTGGTACGGCGACAGCCCGATTCCTGACGACGTGGCGCCGGTGTGGCACTTCCCGTTGACCTGCGTTACCACCGACGAGGGGATCGACGGATTGACGATGGGCTACGGCGCCAACGGCGAGGGGATCGGATCGGCCCACCAACTCCACGACGTGTACCTGCGGGCCATCCTCGGCAAGGACCCGCTGCGCCACGAGGACCTGTGGCACCAGCTGATGGGGCTCAACCGCCACCTGTACCCCATCAGCGACGGCCTGCTGGGCATGCTCGACGTGGCCTTCTGGGACATCAAGGGCAAGGCCGCCGGAAAGCCGATCGGCGAGCTGCTCGGCGTGTGCCGCACCGAAGTCCCCGCCTACCGCACCGGCTCGCACTGGAACCTGACCCCCGAGGACACCTTCGCCGAGGCGGCCGGCATCAAGCAGGAGGGTTACCGGGGCTACAAGCTGACCCTCTACGACGGCCCGGCAGCCGACATCCCCCGGGCGCGGGCCGCCCGCGAGGCCGTCGGCGATGACTTCGCGCTGATGCTGGACGCGGTCGCCGAGTACAGCTTCGACCAGGCCCTGGAGGTGGGCGAGGCGCTGGCCCGCCTGGGCTACCGGTGGTTCGAGGAGCCGATCCCCGACCGCGACATCTCTCTGCTTGAGCAGCTCACCCGGCGGCTGGAGGTGCCCATCCTGGCCACCGAGACGGTCAGCCTGCGGGAGCTGCCGCAGTTCCTGGAGCGCAAGGCCGTGGATCTGGCCCGCGGCGACGTGTTCATCAAGGCGGGCATCACCGGGCTGCGCAAGGCGCTGGCCATGTGCGATCAGGTCGGCATGAACCTTGAGATCCATGCCCTGCACTCGTCGCTGCTCGACATCGCCAACCTGCACGTTGCCTGCTCGGTGCGCAACTGCGAGTTCTTCGAGCTGCACCACCCGATGTTCCGCTTCGGGCTCAAGGACGCTCCGCTGGACATCGACGGCAACGGCTGCCTGCACCTGCCCACCGGACCCGGGCTCGGAGTAGAGCTCGACTGGGACTGGATCGACGACAACACCGTCCTGACGCTCTCGGGACTCAAGGATTGGTCCCCCTCGTGACCGAGCTGCGGTTTCCGTTGGACGCTGCAGAGATAGAGACGTATCACCGCGATGGCGTGCTCGGACCCTACCGGTTGGTCTCGCCCGACCTAATGGCCCCGATGCGGGACCGGATCATGGCCGAGATCATCAACCCCGGGAAACACGACGATGACCCCGACTTGCACTATCACGACCGCCATCTCGACAACGCTACGGTTTGCCGCCTGTGCCGGGGACCGGAGTTGGTAGATCGCATCGCTTCGCTGATCGGCCCCGACCTGTTGATTTGGCGCAGCAACTTCCAGATCAAACAGCCTCTGGCCGAGGCCTCAGGTGACGAGGAGCGATATGCCGAGGTGCCGTGGCATCAGGATGGGGCCTATTTCGATCTGCGGCCGATGGTCCTGGTATCGGCCTGGATAGCCATCACCGAAGCGACTCTTGACAACGGTTGCCTCCAGGTGGTCCTCCGGTCGCATACCAGCTCCTTCCAGCACGATGTGGACGCGACCCGCACCTCGTTCCACCAGGCCGTACCGACGGATGCCATCGATCCCGCCGAGGTTCGGGCCTTTGAGCTGGAACCGGGGGAGTTCGTACTGTTCAGTGAGAACACGCTGCACAGGTCCGGCCCCAACCGCACGGCCCACCCACGCATCGGGCTGACGCCGCGGGTCACTGTGCCATTCGTGCGGGTGACCGGCAACCCTCTCTACGCTGGCCGCGACCGTGCCCGCCATGCCCCCGATGAGCCGCGTGAGGTGGCGATCCTGCGGGGCCATGACTACACCGGCCGCCACCACGTGGTGCCGTTGCCTTGCCCCGGCGGCTAAGCCTGAATCCACCGACGCGGTGAGGCTTCTGGGGTTGGCGCGTCCACCAGAAAG
>JAKZWH010000045.1:0-2717 GCA_047515615.1 Acidimicrobiales bacterium
CCGGTAGTCGGCGCCGAAGCCCAGCCACAGGTCCTCGTTGGCCAGGGCCAGCGGGGTCACGGTCGGGCCGGGGCAGATGGCGTTGATGCGGATCCCCCGCTGCAGCATCGGAAACGCCTGGGTGGCGACATAGGCGCACACCGCCTGCTTGGTGTGGAAGTAGTCGGCCTTGCGATGATCGACGAACCAGGCCGCGGCCTCGTCGAAGTCGGAGATGGCCAGCACCTCCGTGAGCTCCTCCAGGTTCGACTCCCAGCCCAAGCCCGCGGCCGACGAGATGAAGCCGATGGCCGAGCCCCCCGGGAGCATCCCGGCGTCCAGCATGCGGTCGATCAAATAGCGGTGGCCCACGAAATTGATCCGCTCGAGGCCCGGGGTGCCGTCGGCCACGCCCGCGCAGGCCAGCAGGGCGTGCACCGGTCCTGCGCACTCGTCCACCGCGGCGTCGATCGACGCCCGCGACGCCAGGTCCACGCCGATGGCTGTCACCCCGGCCAACGCCACCTCGGCCCGGTCCATGACCACCACCTCGGCGCCGGCGTCGAGGGCCAGCTCGGCCGCGGCCGCGCCCATCCCGGTGGCGCCGCCCACCACCAGCACCCGCTTGCCGTCGAACCGGAACGAATCGAACAAGAGCCTCACCGCCAGTGCGAGAACCGACCTCCGCTGCCTAGCGTAACGATGGCTCCAGGATGGAAAGTGTCGGCGACCGCGCCGGCGATCGGGGGCCGGGCTGCTAGGGGGCCGGGCTACTAGCTGAAGTTCTCCCAGTAGCGGGACGGGACCGGACCCCGCTGACCGTGGTACTTCGAGCCCAGCTCCCCCGATCCGTACGGCGTGTCGGCCGGGGTCGTCATCCGCTGGAAGCTGATCTGGCCGATGCGCATCCCCGGGTACAGGGTGATCGGCAGGTTGGCCACATTCGACAGCTCCAGGGTGAGCTGGCCGTCGAAGCCGGGGTCCACGAACCCCGCCGTCGAATGGATCAGCAGGCCCAGGCGGCCCAGCGACGACTTGCCCTCCAGGCGGGCCACCAGGTCGTCGGGCAGAGCCACCCGCTCCAGGGTCGCGCCCAGCACGAACTCGCCCGGATGCAGGATGAACGGGTCGTCGGCGTCGGCCTCCACCAGGGAGGTGAGCTCCGACAGGTCCTGCTTCACGTCGATATGGCTCATGGTGTGGTTGCGGAACACCCGGAAGCCGTGCCCCAGGCGCAGGTCCACCGACGACGGCTGCACCGCGCCCTCGTCCAGCGGGTCGATCACAATGTGGCCGGCGTCGAGCGCCTCCCGGATGGAGCGGTCCGACAGGATCACGAGGCCACTCCGAGCCCAGGAAGCATCGATTCGCCGTCCATGCCAGGAGCGTAGGTCAGAGCACGATCCGATGGGCCCCGGCCTGCTCCGGCCGCCCCCACCACCCCGCCGAACGCCACAGCAACAGCGTCCCCACCACCCCGCCGGGGACCACGGCAACAGCGTCCCCATCACCCGGCCGAGGGCCACGGCAAGAGCGTCCCCCACCACCCCGCCGGATGTGACAGATGTCACTTGATCGGGTCGACCGGCCTGTTAGCTTCGTTCGATGGAGTTCCGCCGCATCAACGGCCTTCCCCCCTACGTCTTCACGATCATCAACGATCTGAAGATCAAGCTCCGCCACGACGGCGCCGACATCGTCGACCTCGGCTTCGGCAACCCCGACCTGCCGTCGCCGGACATCGCGGTGGACAAGCTCTGCGAGGCGGCCCGCAACCCCCGCAACCACCGCTACTCGTCGAGCCGGGGCCTGCCCGCGCTGCGCCGGGCGATCGCCGCCCTGTACGAGCGCCGCTTCGGGGTGGAGATCGACCCCGACACCGAGGTGATCAACACCATCGGGGCCAAGGAGGGGTTCAGCCACCTCATGTGGGTGCTGCTGCAGCCCGGCGACACCTGCCTGGTGCCCACGCCGAGCTACCCGATCCACATCTACGGGCCCCTGTTCGCGGGCGCCCAGATCCGCGAGGTGCCCCTGGCCGACGGCGACGAGTTCGTCAACCGGATGCGGCTGGCGTGGCGCTACAGCCGGCCCAAGCCCCGGGTGGCGGTGATCTCGTTCCCGCACAACCCCACCACCACCTGCGTGGAGCTCGACTTCATGCAGAAGGTCGTCGACTTCGCCCGGGAGCACGAGATGATGGTGGTGCACGACAACGCCTACGCCGACCTGGGCTTCGACGGGTACCAGCCGCCGTCGATCCTGCAGGTGGAGGGGGCCAAGGACTGCGCGGTGGAGTTCTACTCGTGCACCAAGTCGTTCTCGATGGCCGGGTGGCGCATGGCCTTCATGCTGGGCAACGCCGAGGTGGTGACCGCGCTGGCCAAGCTCAAGAGCTACCTGGACTACGGGTCGTTCCAGCCGATCCAGATCGCGGCGACGGTCACCCTGCGGGAGGAGCCCGACTATCCGGTCGAGGCGTGCGCGGTGTACCAGCGGCGCCGCGACGCCCTCTGCGAGGGCCTCAACCGCATCGGCTGGGAGGTGGAGCCGCCCAGGGGGACGATGTTCGTGTGGGCGAAGATTCCCGAGCCGTACCGACAGATGGACTCGATCCAGTTCGCTTCCAAGCTGGTGACCGAGGCCCATGTGGCGGTGTCGCCCGGCGTTGGGTTCGGGCCCGGCGGCGAGGGCCACGTGCGGTTCGCGCTGATCGAGAACCGCCAGCGCATCGGCCA
>JAKZWH010000046.1:0-3896 GCA_047515615.1 Acidimicrobiales bacterium
TCGAAGGCCAGCGCGGCCTCGCCCTCGACGAGGCGCCGTACCGGCTCGCCCACGATCTCCGAGCGCCATCCCCGCGACAGCCGGGCGTCCGGGTCGCCGCGTATCAGGGCCTCGATGTCGGCCCTGGTCGCCAGCAGCGAAGGCTCGATCATGCGCTCGCGGGCGAGCTGGTTCACCCAGGAAGTCACCAGGCCCACCGCGGGACGGAGGCGCTCTGCATGGTCCGAGCGCGCTGGGCGCGCCGGAGGCGGCCGCCAGTTTGAGGCGAGCCCGTCGGCGACGGCCTTGACGATGGCGGGCCCCAGCCTCCCCCGGGCCACGCCCTCGCCGACGCCCCGCACCGCGGCCAGATCCTCGGTCGTGCGGGGCGCGGCCCGCGCTATGGAGACGACGGCCATGTCGGGCAGGACGTGGCGGACGGGCTGGTTGACCCTGGCCGCCCGCAGCTCGCGCCACATCGCCACCGACCGGACCACAGGCAGGTCGCGTCGCCTCAGGTGCCGGACCTCCTTGAGCCTGGTCCAGGCCTCCTCGGGCCGCTGGGCGCGGCGGCTGCGCTCCAGGAGCAGAGCGAACTCGGCCTCGGCCCAGTCCACCCGGCCCAGATCGTCGAGCCGTGCCGCCATTCTGTCGTGGATCTCCAGCAGGTGCATCACGTCGCTGGCCGCGTACTCGAGCTGCGAGGTCTTGAGCGGCCGCACCAGCCAGTCGGTGAGCCGGTCCGCCTTCGGAGGCCTCCAGCCGATCTCGCTCTCGTAGAGCGATGACAGCGCAGGCGTGCCGCGGCCGAGGAAGCCGGCCGCGATCTGCGTGTCGAAGATGCGCGCCGGGACTGCCCCGCAGCAGTGCTCGAGGACCTCGAGGTCCTGGCTGGCGGCGTGGGCCACCATCAGGCCGCCTCCGGAGAGGACCTCCGACAGCGGCCGGAGGTCGACGGCCAGCGGGTCGATCAGCACAAGGTCGCCGGGCCAGGCGATCTGGATCAGCGCCGCCTCGGGCCAGTAGCTGCGCTCCCGGTGGAACTCGGTGTCGAGGGCGAATCGGGGCTCGCCGGACAGCGCCACCACCGAGGCGCGCAATCCGGCGTCGGAGTCGATGTAGCGGTAATTCCCCAACTGCCTCCGTCAGGCCGGCGCGGGGCCCGTCTCGACCGGTCGGCCCGACTGGTGCCAGGCGTTGGTGCCGCCGGCCACATTGACCGCGTCGACGCCGCGGGCCCGCAGGAACCCGACGGCCTGGCCGCTTCGGCCCCCTATGGCGCACACCACGCACACCGCGGAGCCGGCCGCAGCGGCGCGGAACTCCTCCACAGAATCGGGAACCGACGCCAGAGGCACCAGCACCGCGCCGGGTATGCGGACCTCCTCGTACTCGTCGGGCTCTCTCACATCGAAGACCGCGGCACCCGCAACTCGACGACGGTCAAGCTCGTCGACATCGATCTCCGGTATGTCGGCGCCTTCCATCCGCGCTCCTCGCTCGGCTGCGGCCCGCAATCGTAGTGTTCCGATGAGCGCGCTCCGGCGATGCCCGGCCGCACGGCGGCCGCCGCAGTCAGTCGCGACCGGGCGAGGCGCCACCGGGAAGGTCCTCGGGACGGTCCGCGTCCTTGAACCAGCCCGCTCCGGGGATCTCGACCTCGACGGCGCGCAGCTGCTGCGCCGCTTCCTTGGGAGCTCGCACTCCCGTGGCGAACGCCTCCGACAAGGTTGGCAGGCAGCGCCGCCGCCACGCGGCGTGCATCCATTGGGGGACGCCGGAACCCAGCGGGACCACCAAGTCAGCCTCGGGCGCGGCGCCGGCAGGGTCCCCGAGCCTGTCAATCACGCAGCGCACCGCGGCGACGTCGGGCTCGATCACATCACAGGGCAGCGTCACGACCGCCTCGATGGCGGCGCCGTCGAACCATTCGGGCGAATCGAGGGCGCCGAGGGCGGTGATGACGCCTCCCAGCGGCCCCTCTCCGGGATGGCGGTCGGGAACGGCCAGCAGGCCGAGCTCGCCCAGGCGAGCCTCGTCGCCTCCGACCACCAGCACGGCCGCCACTCCCGCGGCAGTCAGGGCCGCCGCGGCACGGGCCACCATGGGCACGCCGTCGATCTCGATGAACGCCTTGTCCGCGCCCATCCTCGTGCTGGCCCCGCCTGCCAGCACCGCGCCCATGCACGGACCGGTCGCGGGCACAGACTCCCCTACCCGGACCCGCTCAGAGGGCGATGTCCGGGCTGACCACCGTGTCCGGGGGCGGCCAGCCGGGGTCGAGCTGGACCAGGAACAGGCCGCAACGCTCGGCCTCGTCGGCCTCGCCGATACGGGCGGCGACGCGCTGCAGTCCGCTCAGGGCGCGCAGGAACCCGCGGTTGGACGTATGGGCCCAACGGACGTAACCCGAGCCCCGCCATCCACTGGCCCGCAGGCGGTCCAGACCTCGGTGGTAGCCGGTGCGAAACGCGGCGTAGGCCAGCGCCAGCGTCGCGTCGCCCGACTCCAGCGTCTCGCCGAGGGCGGCCCAGGCATCCAGGCTGACCGGCCAGCGCTCGCAGACCGCTCCCAACGCGGCGGCGGAGTCGTCGCTCGCGGCCGCCGCGGCCAGCGCGGCCCGCACGTCGGAGGGTTCGGGGTCCAGAACGGTCTCGGGCGGACCGTGCGACAGCAGGGAGACGGGAGCGTCACTCATCGCCACCGAGGCTACAGGTACTGTGCGCGCCGGTGATAAGTGATTGGGCCGACGCCGAGTCGCTCCAGCAGATCCTCCTCGGCGCGATGGTTGTACTGGCGATCCTCGCGGTGCTGGTGATGCGCGTGGTCCGCAAGCTCCTGCTGCGCTTGGTGCTGGTCGTGCTCATCGGGGCGCTGGCCGCGAGCCTGTGGCTGCAGCGCGCCCATCTTCAGGACTGCGTTGACACATGCTCGTGCCAACTGTTCGGCCAGGACGTCACCGTACCGGCCGACGCCAACCCCAACTGCGCCTGAGAGGCCGCTCCTACGGAACGCGCTCCAAGCGCAGCACGTTGGCGCTGCGGGAGCGGTTGTCGGCGCCGGCCAGCACCGCCACGACCTCGCCGGAACGAACGAAGTCCCGATAGCGGGCCACCTCCACCGCCTGGCGCACCATCTCGTCGTTGGATCCCCGGTCCTTCACCAGCACCGGGGTGGTGCCCCAGCTCATCGTGAGCTGCTGCACGGTGCGCTCGTTGTGCGACATGCCGATGATGCGAGCCTGGGGCCGGAAGCGGGCCATCGACCGCACGGTGAAGCCGGTGCCGGAGATGGCCAGGATGGTGGAGATGCCCAGCCCGGCCGCCGCCCGCCACGCCGCCATGGTCATGGCGTCGGTTATCGAGGCTGCGTCGTGGGTCGTGTCGTCGGTCATGCGCAGCTCGGCCAGGCGCTCGGCCCACAGCTCGTAGTCGAACTCCTCGTCGGCCCGCTTGGCGATCCGGTTCATGGTGCGAATGACGTTGACGGGATCGATGCCGATTGCGGTCTCGCCCGAGAGCATCACAGCCGAGGAGCCGTCGAACACCGCGTTGGCCACGTCGCTGGCCTCGGCCCGGGTGGGCGATGGGCGCGTCACCATCGATTCGAGCATCTGCGTGGCGGTGATCACCGGGCGGCCGCCCGCGATGCACTGCATGATGATCTGCTTCTGCAGATGGGGCAGCTCCTCGATGGGGCACTCGTTCCCGAGGTCGCCGCGGGCCACCATGATCGCTCCGGCGGTGTCGATGATGCCCGCCAGGTTCTGCACGGCTGCCCGGGTCTCGATCTTGGCCACCAGCATCGGACCGCGCGGATGGGGCTCGGTGCCGACGCGGCGGATGTCGTGGGCGGAGCGCACGAACGAGATGGCCACCATGTCCACGCCGAGCTCTACGAAGGCGTCGAGAGCTACG
>JAKZWH010000047.1:0-5874 GCA_047515615.1 Acidimicrobiales bacterium
CGGGTCTGAGTGACCTTGAGCGCTCACAGCGCGATGCTCGCGGCGTAGCCGCCCTGCGACAGCTTCAAGGCATGGCCACGACCGTACGTGGGCATCTGAGACGCGCCCTGAACGGCGCAGGTCGGGGCATGTCCCGGCAGGTTCGGCTCAAGCGAATCGCAGCCGCGGTCGTGCTGGTTGGCGGAGTGTCCTGCGGGTCCCAAGACGGCCCCGAGTTCATCGCGGACCCGTCACCGGCAGCGACCGTCGCTGCCCCTGGGACCGACCCCACAGCTTCTGCTCCGGCGTCAGTAGGCCTTGAGCGCGAGAGCCGCGAGAGCACAGACGCGGTTCCGTCGGTGTCGGTGCCTGTGGTGTCTGTGCCTGAGGTGTCGGTTCCGTCGGTGTCGGTGCCTGTGGTGTCGGTGCCTGTGGTGTCTGTGCCTGAGGTGTCCCTGCCGGTGGTCGCCGAATACGAAGCGGTCTATGACCGGGATGACTGGGGGCCGCACAACAGCGGCCTGTGTCGTGGGGCGGTCAGCACGCCCGATCCCTACACCGGCACACCCATCGACACTTGCAACGTCGACCATGTGGTGGCCCTGCACGAGGCGCATGAGTCGGGCGGCTGGGCCTGGCCTGCGGACGCAAAGCAGCGATTCAGCCAGGACCCGCAGAATCACGTCGCGTCGCGGGCCTGTGTGAACCAGTCCAAGGGCGGCGACGACATCTTCGAGTGGTCGGACGCCGATGTCGCCTCGTCGTCGGCCTGCGGTGGCGGGTACAAGGTCACGTTGGCGGGTCGATGCTTGCTGGCTCAGATCACGGTGACCGTCAAGTCGGCGTGGGGCCTCGCCGTGGACCAGTCCGAGGCGGACGCCCTCAGCGCAACGCTGGCCGGATGCGGCGATCAGACACCCGAGTTCGCGGCCGCTCAGACCATCACACCGCCGACCACAACCGCGCCGACGACCACTGTTGCCCCTCCGGAGGAGTGTGTGATCGCGGACAAGACCGCGGCCGAATACGACGCTGTCCCCGGCATTGGAGAGGTGCTCTCCGGCCGGCTGGTCGCCTCTCAGCCGTTCTCCAGTCGCGCCGAGCTCGAAGCGGTCAGCGGCATCGGTCCTGCCAGATCGGAAGCCGTGTGGTCGCACTTCTGCGGGCCGTAGCCCGTCAGGCCAGCACCGCCGCCCATTACGCCGAGCCCAACCAGGTGCAGCGATCTAGTCTGGCTCGCTGCGAGTGCTGGCACCGACGGGATCGGCGGTGCGGAACGCGTTGGAACCCCAGCACACGACCACGAGATCGCTCCGCACCCCGCATGGGCCCGCGGCAATGTCGATGAATCTGCCCCCGGGTGGGTCGGTACTGCCGTAGTGGTCCCTGCCCCAGCATTCGATGGTGCCGTTGCTGCGGACCCCGCAGGTTTGGGCCGAACCGGCGGCGACCGCCTTGAACGTGCCGTCGGGCGGGTCGGCTTGGTCGTGTTGGTCGTCACCCCAGCATTCGACGGTGTCGTCGGTGCGCAGCCCGCAGGCGTGGTTCCAGCCGGCAGAGATCGCCTTGAACGTGCCGTCGGGCGGGTCGGTACTGCCGTAGTGGTCCCTGCCCCAGCATTCGATGGTGTCGTTGCTGCGGACCCCGCAGGTGTGGTACACGCCGGCAGAGATCGCCTTGAATGTGCTGTCGGGCGGGTCGGACTCCCCGTCCCCGTTGCTGCCCCAGCATTCGACGGTGTCGTCGGTGCGCAGCCCGCAGGCGTGGTTCCAGCCGGCAGAGATCGCCTTGAATGTGCCGTCCCGATCGCCCCGCCAAACCGTTTCGACCGGGCCCCTTTCGCCCCCGCCCCAGCAGGTGACGGTGTGGTCGCTGCGGAGTCCGCAGGCGTACAGGTTGCCGGCGGTCACGGCCTTGAAGGTGCCCTTGGGCGGATCCGACCACCAGACCCACGAAATGTAGTTCGAACCCCAGCAGGTGACGGTGTTGTCGGTGCGCAGCCCGCAGGTGGGCTGGGAGCGGGTCTCGGTGACGGCTGTGAAGCCTCCGTGGGGAACGTCGAGCTGGCCGTTTCCGTTGCCCCATTTGCTGTGGTTGTCCCAGCATTCGATGGTGTTGTCGGTGCGCAGCCCGCAGACGTGGTACTCGCCGGCGGCGATTGCCGTGAAGGTGCCCTCGGGTGGATCGGGGATCCTCGCCGAGTCGGGGCGGCTCCAGCATTGGATGGTGCTGTCGGCGCCAATCCCGCAGGCGTATTTGTAGGGGCTTATATACATAGGTTGACGACCGTATTTGCGACGGTCGGGGCACTGTGTTCCGATAGGCTACCAGGGTGCCTTTCGGACGCAAGCCGAAGCTACAGGGACCGTTGTGGACGGTCGCCGGCACCGCTGATTTGACCGCTGTCCAGCATCGGATTGTCGACACTGTGCTGGGAATGTGCTGCGAACTCTACAACGCACTCTTGGAGTCGTGGCGGGGCCAGTACCGATGGCACCAGTCCCGCCATGGGTTCGATGGCGTGGAGGTGGCCGACGTCTACAACAAGGGCCGTGTCTGCGGCGACCGCGGCACGCTCTATTCCCAGTTCAGCGAGATGCGCCACAGCGAACAGCCCCTGGATGGTGGGGACGGACTGTTGTGGTCGGATCTGTCAGCGAATGTCGGGCGGGGCGTGATCGACCGATTCGACAAGGCCCGCGCCGCGTTCTATGACCGCTGCAAGCAGCGCAAGAACGGGGCGCGCGCCAAGGTCGGCTACCCGCGGTTCAAGCAGCGCAGCCGCTGGCGCAGCATCGCGATCCCCGACGCGTCGGAGTCGATGGTCAAGCCACCCGACTCTGGGTGCGGACGGTGGAGGCTGCGCGTCAAGGGGCTGGGAACCATCAAGTTCGATCCCCACAACGAGTCTCGCCTGGTCAAGGAACTCGCCGCGGGCGGCAAGGTCGCGGAGATCCGGCTGGTCCGCAAGGCGCTTCGCACCGAGGTGCAGGTGGTGGTGCGCACGTCCGTGCCTGACCCGCCCGCGCCCGCCCATCCCTCGCATGCGATCGGCATCGACTTGGGGATCGCCAACCGGGTCGCGTGCTCCAACGGCGACCTCCACCCGGGCGTGACAGAGGACCGCAGCGAGGTCATAGCGCGCCAGAAGGAGTTGTCGCGCCACGACAACAGATGCCGCGGCAAGCCCCCCGCTGAGCGATTCACCCCCGGGAGGCGGCGCAGGGTCGAGGCGCTCGCCAAGGCCCACGCCCGCCTCAGCGAGCGCGAGCGCCACAGCGTCCACCGCCTGGTGGACCACGTCATCAGCCGATGCGTCGCCGAGGGTGTGGACGGCATCGCCGCAGAACTCCTGAGAATCATGAACATGGTCCGCAACCCGAAGTTGGCGGACCGGATATCACAGCAGAGGTGGGGAATGTTCCTGCGCCTACTCGAGGTCAAGGCCGCACGAGCCGGGATCGCGTACGCGCAGGTGGACCCCCGCAACACATCACTGGACTGCAGCCGATGTGGACATCGCAAGCCCAAAGCGGACCTGCCGCTGAGCGTGCGGGTCTATGTGTGCGAGCGGTGCGGACTGCGGCTCGACCGCGATGTGAACGCTGCGATCAACGTGCTGGTGCGGGCCTTCGGCAACGAGGCACGCAAGGGAGGGGCAACCCCCCGATGTGGCCAGCACGCCCCCGCAACCAACGGGGGGCCCGCAACACCGGCAACAGTCGGGGCTGCGGGCAGGAAGTCAACGGCTAACCCGCCGCCCGCGTCCACCACAGGACGTCAGCGGAGGGCTCTGGCCCGCGACCGACACGCCACACAGCATGCCTAGGCGTCAACCTAGGTATATAAGCCCCTATTTGTAGTTGACTGCGACGGCCGTGAAGGTGCCCTCGGGCGCGTTGGACGAAGCACCCCAGCATTGGACGGTGTCGTCGGTGCGAAGCTGGCAGCCGTTGCCGAAGCGGGCGACGATTGCCTTGAACCTGCCCCCACGCTCATAGCGTTGCCCCCAGCAGGTGACGGTGTCGTCGCTATTGAGCCCGCAGGTGTGGTAGTCGCCGGCGGCGATGGCTTTGAAGGTGCCGTTCGGCGCGTCAGACTGGCCGTGGTCGTCTAGGCCCCAGCAGGTGATCGTGTTGTCGGTGCGCAGCGCGCAGGTGTGGCGGCTGCCGGCGGCGATGGCTTCGAAGGTGCCGTCGGGCGCGTCAGACTGGCCGTAGTAGTTGTGTCCCCAGCATGTCGCGGCGCCGTCGCTTCGTATCGCGCAGCTGTGGCGCCCGCCAGCGGCGACCGCCTTGTAGGTCGCTGGCGACGGTATTGGTCGGGGCGCCTCGACGAGGCCGAGGGCCCTTCCCAGGAAGGTGGCCATCTGTGCTCGGGTAACGGGATCGATGGGGCAGTAGCGCAATGGTTCCCGCTTGCACCCGGCCGTGACTCCGGCGGCGGCGAGCGCGTCGATGTCGGTCGCGTGGGGGTTGCCTTCGATGTCGGCGAAGCCGGCTCGTGCCGTGGGCTCAAGAT
This sequence comes from Acidimicrobiales bacterium, assembly GCA_047515615.1. Classification (GTDB taxonomy): domain Bacteria; phylum Actinomycetota; class Acidimicrobiia; order Acidimicrobiales; family Aldehydirespiratoraceae; genus Aldehydirespirator. The sequence continues at coordinate 4,501 of JAKZWH010000047.1, forward strand.
CGAAGGCTCGCACCAGGAGTGCCGCCATCTGGTCCCGGTGGATGGTCTGGTCGGGGCAGAAGTGCAGCGGGTTCTGTTGGCAGCCGACGGTGATCTCCAGTTCTGCGAGGCGCTCCACATGGGGCGCCCACCGCTGGTCGGGATCCACATCTGCGAATCGGGTGTCGCTCGTCGGAGTGGGCTCTTCGTCTTCCAGAGCGCGCACCAGCCATACCGCCATCGTGGAGCGCTTGATCGGCTCGCCGGGGCAGAACATGTCTACGCCACAGAGCGTGCCGTCGAACAGGCCCCTCTCCGCGAGAGAGTCGATGGCGGGCCTGTGTGCCCCCGCCGTGACGTCCGGGTAGGTGTCTTGTTGGGCGTGTACGGCTTTCGGTGTCGCAACCGCTAGCGACGCGGTGACCGCAAGCGCCGCCAGGCACCTCGCGAACCGCACACACTGAGTCTGGCACGGCTGCAAGCCGCCCTCTTGTCGATGCGCTGGCGGCGACCCAGCGATGCGAGTCCTCAGGGGCGGGTGCCGAACTCGGGGCGCTCCGTTCGGGTGCGCTTGAGCTCCCAGAAGCCGGCCACGTTCATCATGGCCACCAGGGCGTCCCACATGGCCAGTGAGTCCTCTTTGGGCGGCACTCGGGTGATGACCGGGCCGAAGTAGCCCTGCTTCGTCCCGTTGCGGTCCTTGAGGGCGATCATCGGGGTGCCCACCTGGTCACCGCACAGGGCCAGGCCCTCGTCCATGCGCTTGCGGATCTCCCGGTCCCACGACTCGTCGTCGAAGGCGGCCGCGTGCGAGGTGTCATAGCCGACCGCCTCCAGCGCGTCGGCCACCGCGAACTCCCGCACACCGTCGTGGTGCAGGCGCCGACCGTACTCCCAGTACAGGGGTCCAACCGCGTCATCGCCCTCGGCTTCCCGAACAGACTCAAGCACCCTCATCAGCCGCAGGCTGAAATAGGAGTGCGTGTAGTAGTCGGAGTCGGGGTCGGGATCGTTCTTGAACATCAGGCTGATCGGCTGCCAGGTGATGTTCAGGTCCCTGGCCGGCTGCACCTCGTCGATGACCCAACGGGCCGTCACCCAGCACCACGGTCAAAGCGGGTCGATCCAGAACTCGATGTTCACGCCAGGCTCCTTGGGTCAGGGTCTGTGAATCAGGCTTGCTTGCGTTCGGGCAGCCCCAGGCGGGCCGCGCCGTCGGCCCAGTGGGGCCAGCGCTCGCGGCTCTTGGCCGATAGGCGGTGCATCAGCGCGATGGCGCCGGGGTCGTCGTCGCCGGGGCGGGTCTCGATAACCCCGTCGCGCACCATGGCGTCGATCACGGCCCGGCCCAACTCGGTGCGCACGATGGTGAGGGTCCAGTCGGTCAGGTCCCCG
>JAKZWH010000048.1:0-15776 GCA_047515615.1 Acidimicrobiales bacterium
CGTTCCCCGGCTTCTACGAGACGTTGGACGCTCTCAGGCCCGCTCAAGGGATCCTCGGATGCGGGTCATAGCCATTGACGGCCCGGCCGGCTCGGGCAAGTCGACCGTGGCGCAGGCGGTGGCCAATCGGCTCGGCCTCGAGTACTTGGATACCGGATCCATGTACCGCGCCGTCGCTTTCGCGGTGCTGCGGGCCGGCGGCGACCCCGCCGACGAGGACTTCGCGGCAGCCGTGGCCCGCACGATCGACGTCCGTGTCGCCGCGGGGCGGGTGTGGGTTGACGGGGTTGATGCCACTGTCGAGATCAGGGGTCCGTCGGTCGACCGGGCTGTGAGCGTGGTGGCGGCCAATCCAGCGGTGCGGACCGAGCTGGTGGTCCGCCAGCGCGAGTGGGTCCGACGGCGGGGTGGGGGAGTGCTGGAGGGACGCGACATCGGCACGGTGGTGTTCCCCGACGCCGAGGTCAAGGTCCACCTGGTCGCGGATCCCGCGGTGAGGGCCCGGCGCAGGGTCAACCAGAGCGGTCTGTCCCAGAAAGGGGCCGCCGCCGACGGCCGCACGTACGACGAGGCCGTCGAGTCGGTGGCCGAGGACCTGGCCAGGCGGGACCGGATCGATTCCACTCGCCGAGCCGGCCCGCTGTCGGTGGCCCCCGGCGCGGTCGTGATCGACACTACCGAGTTGACCTTCGACGAGACGGTAGAGCAGATAATGAGGCTGGTTTGAGCCGCAGCGTCTACGGACGGCGGGCGGAGGCCGCAGCATCGGGCGCCGACGCCTTCCGTCGCAGCGGTCAGCCCTTCCTGGGACGAGTCGCCTACCGGACGCTGTGGTGCGCGATTTTCGCCCTGATCAAGGTGCTGTTCCGGCTGCGGGTGGAGGGAGGCGAGAACATCCCTGCCGGCCCGTTCATCCTCTCACCTGTTCACCGGTCGTTCATCGACACCCCGATAGCCGGGATGATCACGAGCCGGCGCCTGCGGTTCATGGGGAAGGAGAGCCTTTGGGAGATCCGGCTTCTCGGCGCCTTCCTGTCGGCCATGGGCGGCTTCCCGGTGCAGCGGGGCACCGCAGACCGCACCGCGCTGCGAGCCGCCACCGACGTGCTCGCCCTGGGCGAGCCGCTGGTGATGTTCCCCGAGGGGACCCGTCGCTCCGGCGATCGGGTCAGGCGCGAGGACATGCTCGATGGCCCGGCGTTCGTGGCGGCGCGCGCCGGGGTCCCGATCATCCCCGTCGGGCTCGGAGGCACAGTCAGGGCCCTGCCGGTGGGCTCGAGGGTGCCCCGCCCGCGCCGGGTGGTGGCCGTCATCGGCGACCCGATCCCGCCTCCCGCCAAGATCCAGGGGCGGGTTCCGCGCCGGGCCGTGCGAGAGCTCACGGACCGCCTCTACCGGGAGCTGGGCGACCTCTATGTGGAGGCTCGGGTGCTGGCCGGCGACGAGCCGGCCCAGGCCTGAAACGCCTCGGGAAGTCCTCGTCAAGAGCGGCCTGTCCGCTCGGCCTCTGAGCGGATCAGGCCGCCGATCGGGGGCTGAGTCGGTCGAGCAGGTCGCTGGCGTCGAGGGAGCGGTCGTTCAGGGGTTCCCGGCCGCCGGGGCCGGAGCCGAGGGTCAAGGTGGCGGCCGCCTCCACGGCTGCGAGCAGGTCGCGGAGGTTCCGAGGGGGAGGGAAGTACTCGTCCTCGTCGATGACCGTCACCTCCCTTGTGCCGTGGACCGGCGCCAGCCGGTCGATCACTTCCCACACGAGGTGCTCGGGAGCCGACGCGCCCGCAGTGACGCCGATGGTGCCCGACAGGTCGTCGGGAACGTCGTGGGCGTCGTTGATCCTCAGCACCCGGCGGCAGCCCGCGTCTGCGGCGAGGTCCACCAGGGACTGCGTGTTGGACGAGTTGGCCGAGCCGATCACGAGCACGGCGTCGCACTCGGGCGCGATCTCCATCATCGCGGTCTGGCGATTGGTGGTGGCGAAGCACAGGTCGCTGATGCTGGGCTGCCACACGTCGGGGAAGCGGCGCTTGGTGTATTCCAGCACGCCCTCCCACTCGCGGTGTGAGAGCGTGGTCTGGGCCAGGATGGCGACCGGGGTCTTGAACTCGGGCAGAGCGGCGACCATCCTGGCGTTCTCCACCCGGTGGATGGCTTCGGGGGCGACGGCCATGGTCCCCACGGCCTCCTCGTGGTCCTCGTGGCCCACGTACACGATCTGGTAGCCCCTCGCAGTTCGGGTCTTGACCTCGTGGTGGACCTTCGTGACCAGCGGGCAGACCGCGTCCACGACGTAGCCGCCCCGATCGCGGGCCGCCTGGACCACCTCGGGGGCCGAACCGTGCGCGGAGAGCATCATGGGCCGTCCCGCCGCCACGTCGGCGACATCGTTGACGAACACCACTCCCGCGTCCTCGAAGCGCTTCACCACCTGCCGATTGTGGATTATCTCGTGATAGCAGTAGACGGGCGGCTCGAAGGCCTGGATCATCCAGGCCAGCGCCTTGATGGCCATGTCCACCCCCGCGCAGAATCCCCGGGGCGCAGCCAGCAGGACCCGATCAACCATGGCTGCCGAGGCTAGCGGCTGCCGTGGACCAGCGACGTCTCGTGGGCAGTGGCGCCGGTCGTTTTTCGTGTGGGCAGCCCCGACCGCGGTATGATCGCCCCTGCGGTCATGATGGGCGTGTATCCACCACCCGCCTCGGTAATTGCCATAGAGTCTCCTTGATCTCTTCGCAGGGCGCGCTGTTCATGCGTTGAGCTTCTAGGACACCGACTGTCACCACAATAAGTGAAAGGCACCTTCAGCCATGGTTGACGAAACACACTCGGAGCAGACTCAAATCGAGTGGCTGGGCACGACCGCGGCAGCCAAGCGCCTCGGCATCACCACGCGGACGCTCTACCGCTTCATTGATGAGGGCTACATCGCGGCCTACCGGATGGGCCGGGTGATTCGTGTTAAGGGAGAGGATGTCGACGCCTACATCGAGGCTTGCCGGATCGAGCCGGGCACCATCTCCCACCTGTACCCCGAAGTAGCGCCTCGCGTAGTGGACTCGAAGTCCGGGTCGGGCGGCGACGACTCGGACGGCGGCTAGGCCGCGGGCCGAGCGGGGTCAGGGCCGGATCTCGTAGTACCAGTTCGTCGGATCCAACTCGACCTCGTGGCGGGTGAAGCGGGTGAAGCCCGCGCTACTCACCATCTCCTCCAGCCGGTGCGGGTGCATGCCCAGAGTCCCGAGGCCAGCGCCTTCGGGCTCGGACAGGGACGAGGACATGCAGTAGAAGACCGACATCGCGTACATGTAGGGAAGCACGGGGATCTTCCGGTTTGACTCCAAGTCCCCGCGCCCCTTGATGTCGGCCACGAGCCACCAGCCGTCGCCGGCCAGGTTGCGGATGGCGGCGGCTACTGCATCCTGCGGACGCGGTAGATCGTGCAGCACGTCGAGGGTCAAGAGCAGGTCGACGGGGCCGAACCGGTCTAGGTCATCGAAGGTGCCCCGCTCGTAGGCCAGGTTCTCGAGGCCCGCCGCTCGGGCGTCGGCCCGCGCCGTCGCGATGGCCCGTTCAGAAGGGTCGATGCCCACCACGGCCGCCTCGGGGAAGCTCGACGCCAGCAGTCTGGCGGCGACTCCGGCTCCGCAGCCGACATCGACGATGCGGCCGCCCCGGGAGCGCAAGCGGTCGGTGACTCCGTCAAAGGCGGCCAGAACCACCGGCACCAGGAAGCTCTCTTGGCGCGCCGCCGACATGGCGCACTGCATGTGGCAGGTGTGGTCGCCGTGCTCGGCCCAGGTCATTCCCAACCCGGTACGGAACGCCTCCGCGGTGCGCTCGATCTCCCGATGCGTCATGGGGGGGCCGAACACTCCGGGCATATAGGACCAATGGTCGCTGTCGGTCAGCGCCACTCTCGCTTCGGGCGTCAATGCGAAGCGGCCGTCGTCGTGCTGCACGAGTTCGGTGGCGGCCATGCCGTGCAGCCACTCGCGTACCCACCGCTCCCGGAGGCCGGTCGCTTCGGCCAGTTCGGCGCTGGTGCACGGCTCGGACTCCCGAAGGGCCTCCCACAGGCCCAGGCGGGTGCCCAGGTGCATCATGGCTGCGACCATCTCGCCCTGCTTGATCCGGAACAGCTCCAGGATGGTCAGAGGCAGAAGATCGGGATCGAGTTCGGTGCGCACGGTTGTCAGTCTGGCGCCTGCACGGGCTGGCACACGACCTCGGAGGAGCGGGATGCGTCAAGGTAGAGGCCGCGGGCCATGAGCGACAGCTCGCGGTCGCGCCGGACCCGGTACACCTCGGCCCGCGTGGCGTGGACCTCGGCGTCGGCGGGAGCGGCCTGGGCGGCCCACTCGGCCAACTGGCAGGCGAGCCGCAAGTCGCCCGCCTCGCAGAGTTCCTGAGCCCGCCGGGCCAGTGCGCCCGCTCCGCCGGCCATTGCCGACACCTCCGCGGCGACGGCGCTGTCGGGCGCGGGTTTGAGTCGGGCGGGGTTGCCGTCGTGCCAGCCGCCGTACAGGCGCCAGATGTTGCGCACCACGAACTCGGGCTCGTCGTAGGAGGGTCGCAGGTAGGGCCTTTCCAGCAGTTCGGTGGGCACCCGCACCGTGTGCACGATCTCGTCGAGGCGGGCTCCCGCATTCATCATCGCCAGCGTGTCCGAGACGAGGCCCTCGAGCGCGCTGGCCGTGTCGTCGAGCACCCGGGCGATCCGCTCGGTCCCGGCGATGGGCAGGCCGTGCGCGGGAGCTAGAAGGGAGGGCCGCAGATCGATCATGCGCCGCAGCGCCGCGGCCCACTCCGCGGGGTAGCGCTGCGCCTTCTGGGGGTTGCCCGCGTTCGGGAACGACCAGATGATCAGGTCTCCGGTGAACAGCACCCCCTGCTGCGGCACCCACGCGATGGTGTGATCGTCGGTCTCGCCCTTCTCGTGAATCAGCCTCAGGCTGGCCGCGCCCACCTCCAAGTCGAGGCCATCGGTGTAGGTCACCTCGGGCTTCACCCAGTCGCCGGCGAAGGACCCGAGCCTGAAGTTCGGGCCGAACTGGCGGCCGTTGACGATCTCGTTGTAGTCGCGGGTGAGGTCGTAGCGGTCGAATCTTCGCACCACCGCGTCGTGGGCGACCACCGTCGGTGAGGGGCGCTTGCGTTCGGCGGCGTCGTCCAGGAAAACGCGGGCGCCGCCCACATGGTCCACATGCCCGTGCGTGTAGACGATGGTGTCGACCGGCGCGTCCCGCCAGCGGCGCAGGTGCTCCAGCGCCACGGACGCGAAGCCCGGCAGCGAGGTGTCGAGCACCACTAGCCCCTGATCGGCGTCGACCGTCCAGATGTGCGAGAACCCGCACACCAGCCCCACGCCCTCGGCCACCTCGTGGAATGAGCCGTCGATGGGATTGACGGTTCGGGGTCCCTCGTAGACGGCTCCGTCGATGTAGCGGGCCGAGCGGTCGAGGAGGGACTCGGTCAAGGGGCACCCATTCCTTGGTAGCCGGCGCTCGAGCGGGCGACCGGAATCGAACCGGCATCATCAGCTTGGAAGGCTGGGGTTCTAACCGTTGAACTACGCCCGCGCTCCCATCACGGTAGCGGGCGCCAACGCCTCCGTGACCCGGTGCCCGTGACCAGCCGGAGGCGGAACGTCCGGTAGTGCCGATGACGGGCACCGGTACACTCGCTGCCGTGCACAGCAGCGTCGAGACGCTCACAGACAACCGGATCAAGCTGACCATTGAGCTGGACGAGGCGGAGTTCGAGACCGAGGTCGAAGCGGCCTTCAAGCGCATCGCCCGCGAGGTGAGGATTCCCGGCTTTCGTCCCGGACGGGCCCCGCGCCGCCTGCTCGAGGCGCAGCTGGGACCCCAGTCGGGCCGGGCCGAGGCCCTTAGGGCGTCGCTACCCGACTACTACGCGCGGGCTGTCGTCGAGCACGACATCGACGTGATCGACGCGCCGCAGATCGATATCACCGAGGGCTCGGAGTCGGGGCCGGTCCGCTTCGACGCCGTGGTCGACGTGCGGCCCGCCGCCCTGGTGTCGGGCTACGACGACCTTAGGGTGCAGATTCCCAGCCCCGTAGTCGACGACGCGGAGATTCTCTCCGAGATCGACAGGCTCCGGCAGCAGTTCTCGGAGCTGTCGACGGTGAGCCGGGCCGCGGTCGATGGCGACCATCTCATGATCGATATCGTCGGCACCCTGGGAGGCGAGACCGTCGACGGCCTCACGACCTCCGACTACGACTACCTGCTCGGCACCGGTGCCGTGGTGCCCGAGATCGACGAGAACCTCCGGGGTGCCGCGGCCGGGGACATCCTGGAGTTCGCGGCCGCGCATCCCGATCCCGACGAGGACCGCAAGCTCAGTTTCCGGGTGCTGGTCAAGGAGGTTCAACAGACCGTCCTGCCCGATCTCGACGACGAGTTCGTGGCAACCAACACCGAGTTCGAGACCGTCGAGGAGTTCCGGGCCGCGCTGGAGGCCGCGCAGGCCAGGACCAGGGTGATGTACGCCGAGTCGGTGCGCCGGGAGGCCACAGCCGACGCCATCGCCGGACTCGTGACCGATGAAGTCCCCGAGGCGATGGTCGCGTCGGTGATCGATGCCCGACTCGTGAGCCTGACCGGGGACCTCTCCCGGCAGGGATACGAGCTCGCCGACTACCTGGCCAGCATCGGCCAGTCCCCCGACGAGTTCGAGGCTGGTCTGCGACTCAGTGCTGATCGGAGCGTGAAGCTGGACCTCGCGCTGCGGGCCGTTGCCGCGGCCGAGGGACTGGAAGCAGACGCCGAAGCGGTCGACGCCGAACTGCGCCGGGCTGTGCTCGTCGCCGGCAACGGAGCCGAGGTGGACGCCGCGGCCGAGGCGGCGCGGCTGAGCGACGCTCTGGCCGCTTCCGGGCGGCTGTCGGACATGCGGTCGGAGATCTCCAAGCGGACCGCGCTGGAGTGGATCGTTGAGCGCGTCGAGCTGGTCGATCCCGAGGGCGCGGTCATCGATCCGGAGCTGCTGAGGCTGCCCGGCGCCGACGACGTCGGCATGGCGAGCGAAGCGCCCGAGGACGGTTCGGCCCCCGACGTTGGCGATGGCGCTGCGAACCCTCAGGATGTAGTGACCGACACACAGGACAACTCATGAGCCTCATCAACCCTCGCAACTACCTGGTGCCGACCGTGGTGGAGCAGACCAACCGCGGCGAGCGCGCCTTCGACCTGTACAGCCGGCTGCTCAAGGAGAACATTGTCTTCTTGGGCACCCCCATAGACGACGTGGTGGCGAACCTGATCTGCGCACAGCTCCTGCACCTCGAATCGGAAGATCCCGACAAGGACATCAACCTCTACATCAACAGCCCCGGCGGAGACATCAACTCGTTGTTCGCGATCTACGACACGATGCAGTACATCAAGCCCGACATCACCACGATCTGCTTCGGTCAGGCTGCGTCGGCGGCCGCGGTGCTGCTGGCCGCCGGGGCGAAGGGCAAGCGTCTGGCCCTGCGCCACGCCAGGATCCTGCTGCATCAGCCCTATGCCGGCGCCCACGGGGATGCCAGCGACATCGAGCGGATCGCAATCGAGGTAGCACGGCTCAAGGTGTGCCTCGAGGAGGTGCTCTCGGTGCACACCGGGCAGCCCATCGAGCGGATCGCCGCCGACACCGACCGCGACTTCGTAATGACCGCCGAGCAGGCCAGGGACTACGGAATCATCGACGAGGTGATCGAAGCGCGTAATGTGGTCGACAACAGCAGCGCCATAAGAGCGATCAGCTGACGTCAAGAGGGAGACGACTGCGTGGCCAAACTCGGTGAGGGAGGTGAGCTTCTCAAGTGCTCGTTCTGCGGCAAGTCGCAGAAGCAGGTCAAGAAGCTCATCGCCGGTCCCGGCGTGTACATCTGTGACGAGTGCATCGATCTGTGCAACGAGATCATCGACGAGGAGCTCGCCGGGCCCTCCGACGACTCGGTCGGCGATCTGCCGGCTCCCCGTGAGATCTACGCGTTCCTGGACGACTACATCGTCGGGCAGGAGAGCGCCAAGCGGATCCTGTCGGTTGCGGTCTACAACCACTACAAGCGGGTGCAGCTCGGCGAGAGCCAAGACCCCGAGATAGAGCTCCAGAAGTCCAACATCCTGCTGATCGGCCCGACCGGCTGCGGCAAGACGTTGATGGCGCAGACGCTCGCCCGCATGCTCAACGTTCCCTTCGCCATCGCCGACGCCACCGCTCTCACCGAAGCCGGCTACGTGGGCGAGGATGTGGAGAACATCCTCCTCAAGCTCATCCAGGCGGCGGACTACGACGTCAAGAAGGCCGAGAAGGGGATCATCTACATCGACGAGATCGACAAGATCGCCCGCAAGAGCGAGAACCCATCGATCACCCGCGACGTGTCCGGGGAGGGCGTCCAGCAGGCGCTGCTCAAGATCCTGGAGGGCACCTCGGCATCCGTGCCACCGCAGGGGGGGCGCAAGCACCCCCATCAGGAGTTCATCCAGATCGACACCACCAACGTGCTGTTCGTCTGCGGGGGCGCCTTCGCCGGCATCGAGAAGATCGTTGAGCGCCGCATCGGCACCCGGGGCGTGGGCTTCGGCGCGGACATCCGCAGGCCCGAGGACAAGGACTTGGGCGCCATCTTCGCCGAAGTGCTCCCCGAGGACCTCACCAAGTACGGGCTGATCCCCGAGTTCATAGGACGCCTGCCCGTGATGGGGGCGGTTCGTAGTCTCGAGCGCGAGGCTCTGATGCGGATCCTCGTGGAGCCCCGCAACGCGCTGGTGAGGCAGTACCAGAAGATGTTCCGGTTCGAGAACGTCGACCTCGTATTCGATCCAGACGCGCTGGAGGTGATTGCCGACGAGGCGATCAAGCGCGCCTCGGGGGCTCGGGGTTTGCGGGCCGTGCTCGAGGAGGTCCTGCTCGACATCATGTACGACCTTCCCGGCCGGGAGGACATCGAGACGGTTGTGATCAACCGCGGGGCCGTGCTGCGGAACGTGAACCCCACGCTGGTGCCCCGCGCCGAAGGGGGCGACGCGCGCTCCCGGCGCGCCAGCTGACTGCTGCGAGCGCGCGCCCGTGGACTACGGCGCTGCCCTCGACCATCTCGACACCCTGATCAACTACGAGTCCAGGCCTCGCGCCGGCCGTGTGCACGGCCTGAGCCTCCAGTCGATGCAGCGCCTCGCGTCAGCCATGGGAGACCCGCAGCGGTGCTACCGGGTGATCCACGTAACGGGCACCAACGGCAAGGGATCCACGGTGCGGGTCACGACCCGGCTGCTGCAGGCCATGGGCCTGCGAGTCGGCGCCTACACAAGCCCGCACCTCGTGGCGCCAACCGAGCGCATATCGGTCGACTCCGAGCCCATGGACCTCGAGGCCTTCGGTGCGGCGATCGGCGACGTGGCCCGCTTCACGGACCACCTGCAGATGCGGGCCACTTGGTTCGAGACCGTGACGGCGGCCGCATTGCAGCACTTTGCCGATGTGGCCGTGGACGTGGCCGTGGTCGAGGTGGGGATGCTGGGAAGGTTCGACGCCACCAACGTCGTCGACGCCGAGGTTGCGGTAGTCACCAACGTGGGACTGGACCACACCGACGGTGTCGGCGACTGGCGGCTGGCCGTGGCTCGTGAGAAGGCGGGCATCGTGAAGCCCGGATCGACGATCGTCTGCGGCGAGAACGACCCCGGGGTGCGCGACGTCTTCCGAGCCGAGCCTCATACAAGCATGCTGGAGCGCGGTGGCGACTTCGGGACCGACCGGGAGCGCCTCGCCATGGGCGGGTGGCTGGCTGACTTCCTCACCCCCTACGGGCGCCACCGCGACGTGCTGGTGGCCCTGCACGGCCGGCATCAGCTGGACAACGCCTCTTTGGCCGTGGCCACCGCCGAGGCCTTCTTCGGGGCGCGCCTGCCCGACGACGTCGTGGACGAGGCCCTGGCCAGTGTGAGGGTTCCGGGGCGCTTCGAGATCGTGGGCCGCGAGCCCCTGGTCGTGCTCGACGGAGCGCACAACCCCGACGGCGCCCGCGCCGCCGCGGCCACCCTCAGAGAGGACTTCGCACCGGCCGGTCGACGCTTCCTGGTGGTGGGGATGCAGTCTGGGCGCGACATCGGCGGCGTGCTAGAGGGGCTCGAGGCCGACCGGGCCGAGCGGGTCCTGTGCTGCACCGCGCCGACGGCCCGGGGCATACCGGCGCCCGAGATCGCGGACGCGGCGGCCTCCCTCGGCGCGGCCGCTGAGGCCGTCACCGATGTGGGTGCGGCCCTCGACCGTGCCCTCGAGCTCGCGGGTTCCGCCGACGTGGTCATCGTGACCGGCTCCTTCACCGTGATCGGTGCGGCCAAGACGGCGCTGGCGGGGGGCTCGTAGGTGCTCTTTCTCATCTCGCCCTCGCGTCGCGGGAGGGTGGAGGAGTCCTTGTAGCATCGCCGGTGTGGATCGCACGCTGGTCATTTGCAAGCCCGACGCAGTCGAGCGGGGCTTGGTGGGCGAGCTCGTGGGCCGGCTGGAGCGCAAGGGCTTGCGGCTGGTGGCCGCCGAGCTGCGGAACCTCGACCCCGATGTGCTCGCCCGCCATTACGCCGAGCACGTCGGCAGGGACTTCTACGACGATCTGGTCGCCTTTATGAGCCGGGGCCCCGCGCTGGTGGCTGTCGTGGAGGGGCCCGAGGACACGTGGCGCGTGGTGCGCGCCATGATGGGGGCTACCGACCCCATGAAGGCTGAGCCGGGCACGATCCGGGGCGACTTCGCCACCATGGTCACCGAGAACCTCGTCCACGGCAGCGACTCCGCCGATTCGGCTAGGCGTGAGGTGCAGGTGTTCTTTCCCGGCCTGTAGTGAAGCGTTGCACATCAGCTGCGTGCCGCAGGGGAGAGAATCGATGCGAGCCCGCTGCGCGCCAGCGCTGGCGATCGTCTAGCCTCCCATGGGGCGGGCGGCCGGCACCCATCGGCGCGTGATAACCTCCCCGAGCTGATCGAGGCATGACAATGAGCACAGGGACCATGCATTCCGGGTTGGGGTGGGTCATTGGCCGCGATATGGCCTTGGACCTCGGCACCGCCAACACTGTCGTGTGGGTGCGCGGCGAGGGGATTGTGCTCAACGAGCCGTCGGTGGTGGCTGTGAACGCCCGCACCCGCAAGGTGCTGGCCGTGGGCGCAGAAGCCAAGAGCATGATCGGCCGCACGCCGGCGCACATTCAGGCCGTTCGCCCTCTCAAGGACGGTGTGATCGCCGACTTCGATATGTGCCAGGAGATGCTGCGCTTCTTCGTCGAGCGCGTCCATCAGAGGCGCTGGACCAAGCCGCGCATGGTCATCGCCGTGCCGTCGGGGATAACGGGCGTGGAGCAGCGGGCCGTGCAGGAGGCGGCCGAGTCTGCGGGCGCCCGCCGGCCGACCCACATCATCGAGGAGCCGATGGCGGCCGCGATCGGCACCGGGATGAGGGTGTGGGAGCCGACCGGGAACATGGTCGTCGACATCGGAGGCGGCACCACCGAGGTGGCCGTCATCTCGCTCGGAGGGATCGTGTCCAGCGAGTCCATCCGCGTGGGAGGGGACGGGTTCGATGACGCCATCGTTCAGTTTGTCAAGAAGGAGCACTCCCTGCTGATCGGGGAGCGCACTGCCGAGGAGATCAAGATCGCGCTCGGATCGGCCTACCCCCTGGCGCGAGAGGCTAGGGCCGAGATACGGGGCCGCGACCTTGTGAGCGGCCTGCCCCGAGTGGTGTCGATCACCACAGAGGACATCCGCGAGGGCTTGGAGGAGTCGGTCGTCGCCATCTGCGACGCGTTGAGGAGCACGCTTGATCGCACTCCGCCGGAGTTGGCTGCCGACATCATGGAGTCGGGCATCATGCTCGCGGGCGGAGGCGCCCTGCTGAGAAACCTAGACCAGCGGATGGCCAACGAGACCGGCATGCCGATCACCGTCGCGCTTGACCCGCTCCACGCCGTGGTGAGGGGCTGTGGTTACGTTCTCGAGAACTTGGATCTGATGACTGGCGGGACCACCGCGGACGGTCTCTAGCGCTTGGCCATGGCGGTCGCCCCGCGAAGCGGGCGGTCCCGCTACCGCTTAGTGCTGTTGGTCCTCACCGCGGTCACGCTCCTAACCCTCGACTTCCGCGGCTACGGACCTCTGGAGACGGCCCAGAGCCGCGTGCGCGACGTTCTCGAGCCAGTGGTGTCCGCGGTCGATGTTGTGCTCGGACCGGTGGCGGAGGTGTGGACGGTCATGTTCTCCTACAACGACCTCCGCTCCGAGAACGACAGGCTCCGATCCGAGGTCGACAGACTCAGCAGCGCCGACATACGGGCTGCGGCGCGCCAGGACGCCCTCGACAGGCTCCTGGCCGCCACCGGGGTGACATACGTCGACGGCGTCGAGCAGATCACCGCCTCGGTGCTTCGCGATTCGGTGGGCAACTTCGATGACGACATCGTGTCGATCGACGTGGGACATCGCGATGGGGTGGCGCCGGGCATGGCGGTGGTCACCGCAGCCGGGCTCGTCGGAAGGGTTGAGACCGTCGACACCGCGCGGAGCACCGTCACCATTGTCAGCAGTCCAAACCTCGTGATCGGCGTGCGCCTGCTCGACACCGGCGATGTGGGGCTCGGTCACGGGATTGCCGGAGAGCAGACCAAGTTCGTGGTGGACACGGGACTGCGCTGGCCCGAGACCGGGGACCTCTCGGAGCTGCCGGGTATCGGGAGTTCGGTGGTCACCGCGGCCGGGAGCCGCTATCCCGCGAACATACCGGTGGGGCGGGTGGCTTCCGTCGAGCCGGCCGAGGCGGGGCTGGTGCAGCTGGTAACGGTCGACCTCGCCGCGGGCGTGGACGACATTGGCTATGTCACCGTGGTGCTGCAAACTCCCGTCGACGAGGCACCGGTCGGCCCGGACTCGCCGTTCGTTCAGGAGTCGCCATGACCGCGCCACAGCTGGCTGCCGCCGGCGTGCGCCAGCGCCTCCTGTCGGCGCAAGGGAGCATCTTTGCGGTCGCTCTGAGGCTGGTCGCCGTGTATTTGGTGGCGCTGCTGCTGCAGCTGACGATCTTCGTGGAGGTGCGGGTGGCAGGCGTGGCTCCCGAGCTGCCGGCCCTGGTAGCCGTCTTGGCGGGGCTCCTGGCCGGTGCCCATCGGGGCCCGATGATCGCGTTCGGGGCCGGGTTGATATGGGACGTCTATCTGCCGACCCCGCTCGGGCTGGCTGCGGTCTCGTTCGCTCTCGTGGCCTTCGGGTTGGGCAGCATCACCGCGGATCTCTTCCACGACACCCGCACCCAGACGGGACTGCTCGCTTTCGCGGGCACGGCGGCATCGGTGACGGCCTACGCGGTGCTGGGAGAGGTGATCGGCCAGCGGGGCCTGCTTGACGACGACTTGCTGAAGATCGTGCTCGTCTCGTCGGCGATCAACGCGGTGCTGTCGCGGGCTGCGGCTCCCGCCATGCGGTGGGCCCTGCGAGGCGGCCGGACCCGGACCCGCCCGCCGATTCGCCTCGTCCCGCGGCAGCCATGATTCCACGCTGATGGCCGGCAACCGTCCCGACGTCTACGAGCGCCAGGGCTTCCGGTTGGACGTCGTTGGCATCGTGGCGGTCTGCTTGGTGGCGGCCCTGGTGGCGCGGCTCTGGTATCTGCAGGTGCTCGAGAGCGAGGAGCTTCAGACCGCCGCCGCCGCGAACATCTTGCGGGTGGTGTACACCGAGGCGCCCCGGGGCCGCATCTTCGACACCAAGGGGCGGATCCTGGTGGACAACAGGGTGGTCCAGGTGGTGACGATCGACCGCTTGGCGTTCAGGGCTGCACTCGATGAGTCCGAGCAGCACGACGTGTTGCTCCAGATAGCGGAGATCGTCAGCCGCTCGGGCCGCCTGACTAAGGTCATTCATATTGAGGAGCGGCTCGCGAGCCGGGAGTTCGGGCCGTTCGACAAGGTTCCGGTGGCGGTCGACATCAACCCTGACCTGCTGGTGTACCTGGGCGAGCGCCCGGACTTGTTCCCCGGGGTGTCCGTGGAGGAGCGCACGGTGCGCAGCTACCCCTACGGGGAGCTGGCTGCGCACCTGCTCGGCTATGTGGGGCCGCTGACCGAGTCCGAGTACCGGACCCTGAGCGCGCAGATCGACCGGACCGATCCGAACGCGAAGACGTACCAGCCCGGGGACGAGATCGGGAAGTCTGGTGTGGAGCGCGTATTCGAGAGCGAGTTGCGGGGAGTCCCCGGCGTGCGCGTCTTCGAGGTGAACCGGCTGGACGAGATCGTCAAGGTGCACCACGACAAGGATCGCCAGCCGATGCCCGGCAACGACGTGCACCTCACGATCGATCTCGATATCCAGAGCCTGGTAGAGCGAGAGCTGCGTCGGGGACTCGACGAGGCCCGGGACCAGGAGCCGCCAGAGGACCCGGATGCCTCCCGCTTCGTGGCCTCGGCCGGGGCGGCGGTGGCGATCGACCCGCGCGATGGCTCGGTCCTGGCCATGGCGTCGTTCCCGACCTTCGATCCGCGAGAGTTCGTGAACGGCATATCGCAGCGGCTGTTCAACGACCTGACCGCGGAGGAGAACTACTCACCCATCCTCAACCGGGCCATCCAGGGCCTGTACGCACCCGGCTCCACGTTCAAGGTGGTCACCACCCACGCCGCGCTGACCCAGGGCGTGATAGGCGACGGCCCCGCCGCTCTGACCGGTGTGGACGAGTTCTATCGCGACACCGGCACCTACCGCTATCCCTTCTGCCTGGAGGAGTCCGACACGTGCGTGTTCGAGAGCCCCTACTGCTGCGAGCGCGGCGTCGATCTGCGGGACGCCATCACGGTGTCGAGCGACGCGTACTTCTACAAGCTTGGAGGCGAGGGCTTCTTCCGGCGTCCCTCACCTCTCGACGAGGGCATCCAGGAGTCGGCGCGGGCTTTCGGCCTCGGGTCCCACACCGGCATTCCGCTTCCGTACGAGCGTGCCGGTGTCGTGCCCGACCGGGAGTACTACGACTACCAGTTCGAGCAGGGCGTGTTCCTGCGCAGCGGCGCGCAGTGGTTCGCCGGAGACACCATCAACTTGGCCATCGGGCAGGGCAACCTCCTCGTCACGCCGCTTCAGATGGCCAACGTCTACGCCGTGCTGGCCAGCGAGGGCAAGGTGCACCAGCCCAACATCGCCACCAAGATCACCGACCGCGGCGGCCAGGTCCTCGAGGAGTTCGGCCCAAGGCTCGTGCGCGAGCTCGAGTGGAGCGCTGAGCTCGCCGGGCCACTGCTCGACGGGCTGAACGGCGTGACTGCCTACAACCTCCCGAGCAGCGCCAGCGACGAGGTGCTCTTGCGGGGAACGGCCTACGAGGCGTTCAACCTTCCCGGCGAGGGCGGTGTCGACTTCCCGCTGAACGGGTGGCCGGTGGCGGGCAAGACCGGCACGGCGGAGAAGCTGGGCAAGGCGGACTTCGCCTGGTTCGCGGCGTTCGGACCGGCATCCTGGCCCGAGCGCGGCTTCCTCCACACACCCGAGGTCGTGGTGGTCTTGGTGCTGGAGGAGGCGGGCTTCGGCGGCGATGTGGCCGCGCCGGCCGCGGCCCGGATCCTCTATCCCATAGCCACCGCCACGGTGGAGAGGGCTCGCACGGCCAAGGAAGTGGACGCCTGCTACGGGGAGGTGAAGCTGCTGGTGGCGTTCCTGGAGGGCGTCCGCACCGGCGAGATCAAGGTGGACGCCGAGGGCGTCCCCATCTCCGAGAAGCGGCC
>JAKZWH010000049.1:0-4707 GCA_047515615.1 Acidimicrobiales bacterium
CGACCGTGAAACGGGTCCGGTGAGGCCCGAACGGGGAGGACAGCATGGCCGAACGAGAACGCCGCTTCACGGTGCCGCACACTGCTGGAACGTTCCGGTCACGCACCCAGGTGATGAGCGCTGACGATGTGGAGCGCGCTATCCGCCGCATGACCCACGAGGTGATCGAGCGCAATCACGGAACGGACGCCCTGGTGGTGATCGGCCTGCAGACCGGCGGCGTCGCCATCGCCCGCCGCATCGCCCAAACCCTCACCGAGATCGAGGGTCAGCCTGTGCCCACCGGCTCCCTCGATGTGGCCCTGCACCGCGACGACATCGGTCTGCGGCCAGTGGTTCCACAGGCGGAAACGCACATCCCCGTGAACCTCGACCAGCAGGTGGTGGTGCTGGTGGACGACGTGCTGTTCACGGGCCGCACCGTGCGGGCCGCTCTGGACGCTCTGCACAGTTGGGGCCGGCCCAGCGCGGTGCAGCTGGCGGTGATGGTGGACCGCGGCCATCGGGAGTTGCCCATCAGACCCGACTACGTCGGCAAGAACCTCCCGACCCGGCGCGACGAGATGGTGGACGTGCAGGCCGACGGTGTGCACCTCGGGGAGGTCGAATGAGCCTCAGGGAACGGCAGCGCACGTCAAGACGCAGCCGCGCGGAGCGGGAGCGCCCCCCGAGAACTAGCCCGGGGGAGCGAGCATGAGCCCCGACTCCCGCGGCTCCAGGCGCCATCTGCTGTCGATCGCCGACCTGGCCCGCCCCGACCTAGAGCGCATCCTCCAACTCACCGACTCCTTCGCTGAAGTGAGCCAGCGCCGCATCCCCCGGGTGCCAGCCCTGCGGGGCAAGACCATCGTGTGGCTGTTCTACGAGGACAGCACCCGCACCCGGCTGTCGTTCGAGGCCGCAGCCAAGCAGCTCTCCGCCGACACGGTGAACTTCTCCGTCGGGTCCTCTTCGGTGAACAAGGGCGAGTCGGTGCGCGACACCGTGGAGACGATCGCGGCGATGGGTATCGACGCCATCGTGGTGCGGCACTCATGTGCCGGGGTTCCGCATCGCATCGCGGAGTGGATCGACGCCTCAGTCATCAACGCGGGCGACGGCGGTCACGAGCATCCCACCCAGGCACTCCTGGACCTCTACACAGCCCGCAGGCACCTCGGTGGCCTCGACGGCGCCCGGGTGGCCATCGTTGGCGACATCCGCCACTCGCGGGTAGCCCGCTCCGATGTTCTCGCATTCACGCAGATGGGCGCCGAGGTCACGCTGGTCGCGCCCCGGTCGCTGCTGCCGCCGAGCCTTGTTGGATGGCCCGTGACCGTCAGCCACGACTTCGATTCGGTGCTCGGCGACATCGACATCTGCTATCTGCTGAGGATGCAACTAGAGCGCGAGGCAGGCTCGGCGGTGCCGTCCCTTCGCGAGTTCCGGGCTGAGTACGGCCTGGACTCGGCGCGGGCCGACCGGCTGCGTGAGGGCGCCCTCATCATGCATCCCGGACCCATGAACCGCGGGGTGGAGATCGACGGCGACGTCGCCGACCGGCCCAACGCCGTAATCATCGAGCAGGTCGCCAATGGCGTGGCCGTGCGCATGGCGGTGCTGTTCCTGCTGCTCGGCTCGGGGATGGACCTAGCCGAGGGCGAAAGGATGGCGGCATGAGGCCCAGCACCTTCGCAGCCGGCGCCGTCGCCCAGTTCGTTCGGCTCGACGGCGAAACGGAGCACGGGTGAGCGCCAGGCTCGCCGCGGTCGCGCCCCGCGGCACCGTCGCCGTACTGGGCGGGACGGTGGTGGATTCCCGGGGCAGCCGCCGCGCCGATGTGCTGGTGGGCGACGGCCGCGTGATCTCGGTCGGACAGCACGGCATTGACGGCGACCGGACCCTCGACGCCTCGGGCTGCGTAGTCGGCCCAGGGCTCGTCGATCTGCACGCCCACCTCCGACAGCCCGGCCGCGAGGACGCCGAGACAGTGGAGACCGGCGCCAGGGGAGCGGCCCTGGGCGGCTTCACAGCGGTTGTGGCCATGCCCAACACCGAGCCCACTATCGACTGCGCGGCGGTAGTGCGCGAGGTGCAGGAGCTCGGCTCTGGGGCGTGCTGCGACGTGTACCCCTCGGCCGCCATCACGGTGGGCCGACGAGGCACCGACCTGGTGCCGATGGCCGAGCTGGTCCGCCTCGGGGTGCGGATCTTCACCGACGACGGCAATGGCGTGCAGGACGCGCGGATGATGAGACGTGCCCTCGAGTACGCGGCCGGACTCGACCACCTCACCGGCGGGCGCCGGGTGGTGCTGGCCCAGCACTGCGAGGTGGCCGAACTCAGTGCGGGTGGATACATGCACGAGGGGGCCTGGTCGAGCCGGCTGGGCCTGGGCGGCCAGCCCTCTGAGGCCGAGGAGCTGATGGTCATGCGCGACATCGCCCTGGCCCGGCTCACCGGATCCAGGGTGCACTTCCTGCACCTGTCCACGGCCGGGTCGGTGGCCATGGTGCGAGCGGCCAAGGAGGCGGGCCTGCCGGTGACGGCCGAGGCGGCCCCACACCACTTCACTCTCACCGACGCCTCCTGCGCCGACTACGACACCGTCTTCAGGGTTCATCCGCCCCTGCGCACCGACGACGATGTGGCCGCCATCCGGACCGGGCTGGCCGACGGGACCATCGACGCCATCGCCACCGACCACGCTCCCCACACCAGTGCCGACAAGGAGAAGCCCTTCGACTCGGCGCCTCCGGGAATGCTGGGCCTGGAGACGGCGCTGGCCCTGGCCCTCACCGAGCTTGAGCTGCCCATCGAGCAAGTCCTAGCCCTCATGTCGTGGCGGCCAGCCGCCATCGCCGCCATCGACGACCGCCACGGCGGGCCGGTCGTGCCCGGAGCACCGGCCAACCTGTGCGTGATCGACCCCCGGGTGTCCTGGACGGTGTCAGGCGCGGCGATGGCCAGCCCGAGCCGCAACACCCCCTACGAGGGACGGACCCTGCGGGGCCGGGTCCGCCACACGCTGCTGGCCGGAGAGCCGGTGGTGATCGACGGCGAGCCGCAGCGATGACCGGCCCCGAACCGGCCCTGCTTGTGCTCTGCGACGGGGAGGTGTTCGAGGGCGAGGCCGTCGGCGCTTTGGACGTCGAGGTTGCCTCCGGCGAGGTCGTGTTCAACACGGTGATGAGCGGGTACCAGGAGGTGATCTCCGATCCCTCCTACGCAGGCCAGATCATTGCCTTCACCTATCCCCACATAGGCAACTACGGCACCAACGACTCCGACTCGGAGTCGGCCCGGCCCCACTGCCGGGGCGTGATCGTGCGCGACCTCGCCCGGCGGGCGAGCAGCTGGCGGGCCACGGGCAGCCTCGACGGCTTCCTGCGCCGCCACGGCGTGGCGGGCATCGCCGGGATCGACACCCGCCGGCTCACCCGCCATATCCGCGATGCGGGCGCCATGCCCGGAGCGTTCGGCACCGCGGACGAGGCCGCGCTTCTGGCCGCGGCTCGCGCCGAGCCCGGCACCAGCGGCGTCGATCTGGTCAGCGAGGTAACCACCGACCGCCCCTACACCGCGGGCACGGGCCCGCGCCACGTGGTGGCCTACGACCTCGGCATCAAGTCCACCATCCTTGGCTGCCTGGGCGAGCTGGCCACCGTGACCGTCGTGCCAGCCCACACACCAGCGGCAGAGGTGCTGGCGAGCAAGCCCGACGGAGTGTTCCTCAGCAACGGACCGGGAGACCCGGCGATGGCCGGCCCGGTCGTGGAGGCGCTGCGGACGCTCGTCGGCTCGGTTCCCGTCTTCGGGATTTGCCTCGGCTACCAGCTGCTGGCCCTGTCCCTGGGCGGGCGCACCTTCAAGATGCGCTTCGGCCACCACGGTGGCAATGTGCCGGTTCGCTGCACTGCCACCGGGCGCATCGAGATCACCAGCCAGAACCACAACTTCGCGGTGGAACCCGGATCGGTGCCGGACGTGACCGAGACCCACGTGTGCCTCAACGACAGCGCCCTCGAGGGTCTGTCCGTCGACGGTGCGGCCGCCTTCGGCGTCCAGTACCACCCCGAGGCCGGTCCGGGCCCCCATGACGCTCGCCACCACTTCGCCGCCTTCGCCAAGCTGATGGACCGCGGCGGCGCCGCGGCGTGAGGACATGACCGGTGGGCGCCATGCCGCGGCGTGAGGACATGACCGGTGGGCGCCGTGCCGCGGCGTGAGGACATGACCGGTGGGCGCCGTGCCGCGGCGTGACGACATCGAGTCGATCCTGATCATCGGCTCGGGGCCCATCGTCATCGGCCAGGCCTGCGAGTTCGACTATTCCGGCACGCAGGCCTGCCGAGTGCTGCGGGCCGAGGGGTTCCGGGTGATCCTGGCCAACTCCAACCCGGCCACGATCATGACCGACCCCGAGGTGGCCGACGCCACCTACGTCGAACCGCTCGACGCGGCCGTTGTGGCCAGCATCGTCGAGCGGGAGCGTCCCGACGCCCTCCTGCCCACCCTCGGAGGCCAGACCGGGCTGAACCTGGCCATGGAACTCGTCGCCGGCGGCGTGCTGGAGGCCAACGGCACCGAGCTGATCGGAGCCGACGCGGCCGCCATCGCCACCGCCGAGGACCGCTGGCTCTTCAAGCAGGCCATGCTCGAGATCGGCCTGGACGTGCCCCGCTCGGGAGTGGCGCGGGACGCCGACCAGGCCCGCGAGGTGCTCCG
>JAKZWH010000050.1:0-3324 GCA_047515615.1 Acidimicrobiales bacterium
CCCTGGTCGTCTTCGGCGAGGAGGGCGCCGATCCCTTGTTGGGGGCGTACACGCTGGAAGGGCTGCGTCTGGCCGTCGATCCCTGGAGGCTCACGCTGGTTCCGTCGCCCTACGCTTGGGCGTAGTCGCCACCGACCACGCAGCCCGCCGCGGTGTCCGAGAACAAAGCTGGTAAGGCCCGGGCCGGGAGCTTCCGCGGCGACCCGCCAACCAGCTCTCAAGCCGCAGTGGCTGCCGGGCATACGCTGGCCATGGAGGCCGCGGTAGCGCTGCTCCGCCAAGGAGGATCGGCGGTCGACGCGGCCATCGCGGCCGATGCGGTCATGGGTGTGGTGGAACCCACCGCCACCGGTGTCGGAGGCGATGCCATGGCTGTGGTCGCGACCCGCGAGGGAGTCGCGGTGCTCAACGGCAGCGGCCGCTCCGGGCGCGCCACCGACCCGGAGTCGGTCCCCGACAACGGCCATGGTTTCGTGCCGTCCGTCGGCGGATGGGCGGTGACCGTCCCCGGGGCGGTTGCGGGCTGGTGGGACCTGCACCAGCGCTTCGGCCGCCGCCAGTGGCCGAGCCTGTTCGAGCCGGCCATCGCGGCCGCGGTCGACGGCGCCGCGGTCGGCCCTACCGGCAGCCAGCTGTGGGCTGGTGCCCGGCGCCGCCTCGACGCCGCGGGCGAGGCGCTCTACTTCCCGGCTGGCACCGCCCCGGCGCCGGGTGAACGGTGGCGCAACCCCGCCCTCGCCGCGGCACTGGAGCAGATCTCAGCCGACGGCCCTGAGGCGCTGTACCGGGGCCCGCTGGCCCGGGCCATCGCCCAGGCGGCCGCAGCCGCGGGCGGGAGCCTGCACATCGACGACCTCGCCGACCACCGCAGCGAGTGGGTTTCGCCGCTGCGGGCGGACCTGGGAAAGCACGAGCTGATGACCGTCCCGCCGCCGTGCCAGGGCGCGGTGCTGGCCCTGGCAGCCCAGTCGGTGCACGCTCGGGGCCTGCTCGGCACCACCGGCGCAGCGGCGGGCGCGGAGGCCGCCGCGGCCATGGTCGAGGCGCTCGACCGGGCCTTCGCGGTGGCTCTCGATTGCGTGGCCGACCCCGTCGAAGCCAAGGTCCCCGGCTACGACGAGATGCGGGCCCGGATGGCCGGCGCGCCGCGGCGCGGCCCGATGCCCCTAGGACCGGGCACCGTGTTCAGCGTGGTGATGACGGCCGAGCAGGCGGTGGTGCTCACCTCCAGCGTGTGCGACCGGTTCGGCTCGGGCGTGACCGTCCCCGAGGGCGGGTTCGTGCTCCAGAGCCGGGGGCGGGGCTTCTCGACGGATCTGAGCCACCCCAACGCGGTGGCACCCCGCAAGCGCCCGTATCACACGATCGTGCCCGCGCTGGTGCTCGAGGATGGGCGTCCCATGCTCGGCATGGGAGTGGTCGGCGGCATCATGCAGCCTCAGGGGCAGCTGCAGATCCTGCACCGGGTGCTCGGGGGTGCTGACCTGGCCGCGGCCGTGGGCGCGGGCCGGTTCCGCCTGATCGGCGATGCGCGGGTGACGACGGAGGAGAGTCTGGAACCGGAGTGGCGAGCCGCCATCGGCCGCGCCGGCTACGAACTCGTCGACGCAGCCGACGTCATAGGAGGCTTCGGCGGAGCGCAGGCCACCATGGACGCCCAGGGCGCGCTCGCCGCGGCCAGCGACCCCCGCCGCGACGGCACGTCGGCCGTCATCTAAGACCGAACTGAGGCGCGTACCCGGTCCGGCAGGGCTCTGAGCCAGCCAGGGAGATCACGCGGTGGCAACCGTGGCACGGCCCGGCCAGCCGGGCGCTGAGACTGCCGGACGGCTTCAGCAGTCGGCCATGGCGGACAGCGCGGCACAGATCTCGGAGCGGCGATGCGATATCGAGCCGACTCGCTCGGTGAGCTGGGACTTGAGGACCACTCGGAGGTTGTCGAACGACGCGGCGCACGGATGGGCCAGACCATCATCAGAATCCAGGGCTACTTCGGTGGCGATGCCCCGAACTGTGCGGGTGATCGGAGCTACCACCAATCGCCTCAACACGGGAATCGCCTCGTTGCGGGTCACCACCAGCACGGGGCGGCTTCCCAGCTCGCTCTCGGCCCACCAGACATCCCCCTGAGCCGGCGTCATCACCGCTCCCACGGCTCCTCGGCGATCATGGACCGCGTGCTCTGACCAGCCCACCGCAATTCCTCATCGGTCTCGGGAATGCGACGGTAGGCCTCTGCGATGGCCTCCCCCACGAGCCGGCGCCGGCGCCGCTCGATCATCGCCTCCAGCGCCCGCCTCACCGCATCCGATCGAGACTCCGCCTCACCGCTCTCGACGATCTCGTCCAGCTGGGCGACCAGCTCGTCATCCACCCTCGTAACTAGTTGCGCCATGCGTTAAGCATAGCAAGATGCAATGCAGCCGCTGGGTGCTACTTCTGGAGGCTGTTCAGCCAGTCGATGACGTCGTCGAGGGGGGCCACGTCCACATACTTCATGTGCAGATCGAGCAGGTTGACCTTGTGGGAGATCTGGCTGCGGTCGGCCACGCACTCGAAGGGGATGACCACGTCGAAGTTGTACTGGAAGGCGTCCACCGCGGTGGCCCGCACGCAGCCGCTGGTGGTCAATCCGGTGATCACCACGGTGTCGACCTTGTCGTAGATCAGCAGGGCGGCCAACTCGGTGCCGAAGAACCCGCTCGGCTTGTGATGCTTGCACACCACCATCTCGCCCGGCTCGGGGGCCAGCTCGTCCACGATGATGTCGCCAGGGGGCAGGTCCGGGTCCGGCAGGCGGCGACCCACCGTCTTCCAGCGTCCCTTCTGGCCCGGCGCGGGCACGTGGCTGGGATCGTCGTACATCTTCGTGTAGTACACGGGGTAGCCGAGCCGGCGGGTCTCAGCCAGCAGTCGAGCGCTGGCCGCCACTGCAGGCCAGCCGGTCTCGGGGCAGCCGGTGGGCCAGCGCCCGTCCACGAACGCCAGCGTCATGTCCACCACGATCAGCGCAGGCGACGTCCCGGCGCTGATGGCGCGGAACTCGTCGCCGCTGAACGCGTCTCCGTACCCGGCCGCGAGGTACCTAGCCATGTCGCCGGGCGGTACGGCGTCGTTCCAGGGATACACGGGTGGTCAGGCCCTCATAGCGATCCTTGAGACCACAGAACGCTCAGCCCCCCAAGAAAGCCCACGAGGGAGCACGACCTGCAGTCACAGGGCCGTGCTCCCTCGCAGGTGGAGGGGACTGTCAATTCTTGGAGGTCAGTTCAGCGTCATGTCCTCCACGCGGGCCGTGTCGTCGTAGCGCGGGATCCAGCTGAG
>JAKZWH010000051.1:0-7408 GCA_047515615.1 Acidimicrobiales bacterium
GCGGCGGGGCGGTGGTCAACATCGTCGATCTCTCGGCCTGGCAGCCCTGGCCCGGCCGGGCCGCCCACAGCGTGGCCAAGGCGGCGCTCCTAGCGCTGACCCGCCAGGTGGCGATAGAGCTAGCACCAACGGTCCGCTGCAACGCGGTGGCCCTCGGCCCCACCATGCCGCCCGCCAAGTTCGGACCCGACCAGGTCGAGAGACTGCGGCGCCGCACGCTGCTCGGCCGCTGGAGCGGCGGCGAGGAGGCCGGTCGGGCTGTGCGGTACCTGCTTGAGACCGAGGCGGTAACCGGTGAGTGCTTGACCGTCGACGGCGGCGAGCAGCACGGCCACGTCCGGGAGCGCTTCACCGACACCGCCACCGATCGCGACGCCGCCGGGCCCAACCGGTAGGGCCGCTGGACTCTGTGGCGTCAGGCGGACCGGGGGGCGACACGCTGCCCCCAACACCCAGGTCGGCGAACACGTCCACAGCACGCGTCATCGGGCGCTACGCGGAGTCGCGCACGACCAGCTCAACGGGCAGGACCACCGGGTCGGGCTGCTCGTCGGGATGGGCGATGAGGCTGTGAAGCGCGGCCGAGACTGCTTCAGCGAGCAGGGAGGCGTCGAGGCGGACCGTGGTGAGCGCCGGGGTCACGAGGGCGGATAACTCGATGTCGTTGAAGCCGACAACCGCTATGTCCTCGGGGACGCGCCGGCCGCGGGCTCGGGCCGCGCCCATGGCTCCGATAGCAACCAGGTCGTTGCAGGCCAGTATCCCGTCGACATCGGGACTCAGATCAAGCAACTCCTGCAGGCCGGCTGCGCCGCCGTCGACGGTCGGCTGCACCTGCACGAGCGCCGCCCGGGCGTCAGAGGCCGCCGCGACGGCACCGCCCGAGCCCTCCTCGCCCGAGCAGAGAGCATGCGACGAGGTGGCCGATCCGATGATGCCGATGCGGCGCCGCCCGGCATCGAGCATGTGTTGGACCCCCAGCCGGGCGCCGGCCTCGAGATCGAACAGCACGCAGGCCACATTCGCCGCATCGACGAGGCTGTCGACCACGACCATGGGCACACCGCGTCGGCTGTAGTCCACCAACTGATGCGACGAGTCCCCCACGGGGGCCACGATCATGCCGTCCACCGCGTGCGACCACAGCGACTCGAGCACCTCGCCCTGGCGGTCGGCGTCGTTGCCCGAGCCCGCGAAGAACATGGTGCGCCCCTGCTGGCGGACTTTGTCCTGGACGCCCGCGGCCAGTGCCAGGAACAAGGGGTCGGCCATGTCTCTGACGACCAGCCCGATGGTGCCGCTCCGCCGTGTTATCAGGCCTCGGGCCAGCAGGTTGGGGCGGTAGCGCAACTCCTTGATTGCGACAAGGATCCTCTGGCGCGTGGCCTCCGAGTAGCCGCCCTCGTTGTTGACCACCCTCGACACCGTGCGCGGCGTCACGCCAACCCTTCGAGCCACATCGTGAAGCGTCGCCGCCTTGCCGGCCTTCCCGGGGCCGGCTGACTCGCCTCCCGCAGGGTCTAGTTCGACGTCGCCCATGGACACTCCCGAGGCCGTTGCCGTGGCCAACCATACATGAGTGTTAATGGTAGTCATTCTTAAGATGGTTGTAGGACACACCGACCATCCGGCGGCCAGGTCTGGTGACCGATCCGATCAGGCTGACTCGCGCACAACCAACTCGACGGGCACGACCACGGTCTCGGGTCGCCGGCCCGGGGTGTCGATCAGTTGGTCCAGAGCGTCGGTCACGGCTTCGATGAGGCGGTCGCGGTCGAAACGCACCGTGGTCAGCGCCGGAGTCACCAGTGCGCCGATCCCCGTGTCATCGGCGCCGACCACGGCGATATCGCCGGGGACCCGGATGCCGCGGCCTATCGCCGCTCGCATGGCGCCTATCGCCATGAGGTCGTTGTGAGCCAAGACGCCGTCCATGCCCCGGAACCGCTCAAGGAGGGCGCGTAGCCCGGCCCCACCCCCCTCGACGGTCGCTTCGGCCCTCACTGTGGCGCCATGCACACCGGCGGCTTCTGCAGCCGCAAGGAAGTCTTGCTCCGAAGGGCTGTGTCCCGGCGGCGGGTCTCGGAGCCCGATCATGCCGATACGGCGCCGCCCGGTCCCAGCCATGTGCTGCACGGCCAAGCGGGCCGCCGCTTCGGAGTCGAAGCCCACGCAGGCCACGTTGGAGGCCTCGACGCAATCGCCGACCACCACCACGGGTGGGCCGTGGCGAGCGAACTGTGCCAGCCGGGCGCGCCAGCCGACGTCTCCGAGAACGATCACGCCCTCCGCGTGCAGCGACCGGAGCGAATCCAGCACCTCGCTCAGTTGCCTGGCATCGCCCTCGGCACTAGCCAACAGCAGGATCCGACCAGCCTCCTGGATCCTGTGCCGAAGACCCTCGGCAAAATCCACGAAGGAGGGGGCGCTCAGGTCGTGGCCGACCACACCAACGATGCCCGTGCCGGTCGTCGCCTCGTCTCTGTTCGTCGTCATCGTCCGTCAGCGGCCTCCGTTCGCGGCTGGTCGGCCACCTCGAGGTGGCCCATCGACTCGGCCCCTCGGCCTCGTCCATCAGGTCCTGCGACCGATCCAATCAAGGTGTCATCCGTCGGTAGTTCCCATGTACGCGGTTCTCGCGAATCTTCAGCTCATTCAGAGGGCGCAGTTTCGCCAACGTTGACGTGCCTTGCAACACAGTCTGCCATCACCGGGCACTAGACACGAGGGCGCTGCAACTCGAGACGGGGCGCGGCAGTGCGTCACCGCCGACAGGCGCGCCAGCTCGCGGCCCACCGGACCCAGGTAAGTAAGCCAACACCTCCGGGCCAGGATCGACCGGCCTCATCGGAACCGGCCGCGACGGTCAGGGGCCGGCGGAGCGGCCTTTCAGGATGTCGTCGAAGCCCCGTATCAGCGTGTGCTCGGTCTCCTGCACATCTTCTGGGCTGGCCGCGAAGTAGCCGGTGGCTATCCCCATGTCGGAAGCGGCGTCCAAGAACTCCGGGATACTCGACAGGTACAGGCAGTCGTAGAGGTCCACCGACATCACGCGGCGGGTCGCCTCGAACAGAGGCCGCTCGGGCAGCGCGGCGCCCACCTCTCCGCTCACCAGCCAAGACGACACCGAGTCCTCGAGCTGAGCCATGCGCCGCAGGCGCATACCCCACTCCCGGGACTGGTTGCCGACGGCCGCGACCGGCAGGCCCCGGCCCGCGATCCGGTCGAGGAACGGGTGCAGGCCCGGCACCAGCCTGAACGACGACAGGTAGCGGGTCTCCACCTCGCGCCAGATCGGCCCCAGCCCCAGATCGCTCCAGAACTCCTCGGCCGTGAGACGGCCCACAACCAGCTTGCGGTGCCGGTCGCGCACCAGGTCTGGGTCGACGTCGGGGTTCTCGCCCAGGATGACAGGCAACAGCAGGCCCTCCAGCGGATCGGTGGGCCGCACGATCACGCCGTGCACATCCACCACCAGCAGGCGCAGCAGCCGCTTGCGGGGCCGGCTGGCCTCGGCCTCGCGGGCCGCGGCCCGCTGCTGGCGCCGGCGGGTGGCGCGCCTGCCCCTGCCCTTGGGAGTGCGGACCAAGGCCACCACCCACGCCACGGCCACGCCCAGCGCCACCAGGCCGAAGCCGAGGGCGGCGGCCCGGGCGATGTTGAGCCACAGCGGCGCGAGGGTGTCACGCACCGTGGTGGAGGCGCTGACCTCCGCTCGGGGATCTCCGTACGAGAACCGCCAGATGGCCGTGGAGCCCTCGATCTCGGGCGTTCGGGGAGCGAGGTCGGCCTGCGACGACGCGGACAAGGCGCTGAAGGCGTCGTCGGAGTCCAGCAGCGTGAGCGAGAACCGCAGGCCCAGAGAGTCCTGGGGGCGGCCGGCCTCGGCGATCAGATCCTCCAGCGGCCGGCCGAAGGGCTGGCCGCCGAAGATGGCGGCCAGGGCGCCGTCGCTGAAGGCATCCACCGGTGGCGCCGGATCGACCACGGCGCGGAACGCATAGGAGCTCTCAGCGAAGGACCGGGTCTGCTCGAGGACCACCTCGGAGAAGATCACGCCCTCGCCGGCGATCTCCGCGAGGACTACGGGGAGCTGCGACGAGGATGCGAACTCCTTGACGGCCCGAACCTCCACCCCCCCGTCGCCGCGAGAGATCGGGCCGTCCACGGCCCAGCCGGCGTCGCGCACGTCGTCCAGACGCAGCCCCTCAGCGAGCTCGGGCACGCGGGCCACCGCGTCTGCATCGGCCGCGAACACCACCGTCACCACACCGGAGCCGTCATCGTGGATGTCCACCTCCACCGCGGTGTCCACCCGGCAGGCGGCTGCGAGCACCGAAAGCCCGGCGACCAGCAGCAGCGTCCGGCAGCTAGCGGCCACGGGGCCGCCGCGGCGCCGCCCCGTCACGGTCCCTGCCGCTCCCAGCATCAGAGCCCGGCACCGACCGGCCACGACTCCAGCCCGCAGCCCTCGCCCGGAGGCAGCCCCGAGCGGGAGCCTAGAAGTGGCCCTCGCCAGCGGTCCGCTCTAGCTCGGGCTGGGGCGGCTCGAACCCCTCGATGGCCCGGAACACCACGATGAGCCCGCCCTCGTTGAGCGGATCGGGCTCCACGTCCACGATGATTATCTCGCCGGCCCGGAACTCCTTGAGCAGCAGCCGCTCGGACAGCGGATCCTCCAACAGCCTCTGGATGGCCCGGCGCAGCGGCCGCGCTCCCATCGTGGGGTCGTACCCCGTGGCGGCGAGATGATCCTTGGCCGCGTCAGTGAGCTCCAGGCCCATGCCCTGACCGCCAAGCTGGCCGGCGGTGCGCACGATCATCAGGTCGACGATGCGGCGCACCTCCTCCAGGGTCAGCTCATGGAACACGATCACGTCGTCGATGCGGTTGAGAAACTCCGGCCGGAAATGCCGCTTGAGCGCCTCCTGCACCTTTGCCTTCATCCGCTCGTAGGTGACCCGCTCGTCGGCCTTCGTGAAACCCAGGTTGACCTTGCGCAGATCGGCGGTGCCCAGGTTGGAGGTCATGATCAGCACCGTGTTGCGGAAGTCCACCGTGCGGCCGTGGCTGTCAGTGAGCCGGCCCTCCTCGAGGATCTGCAGCAGAGTGTTGAACACGTCCGGGTGGGCCTTCTCGATCTCGTCGAACAGCACCACCGAGAACGGCTTGCGCCGGACCCGCTCGGTTAGCTGGCCGCCCTCCTCGTAGCCGACATAGCCCGGCGGCGAGCCGATCAGGCGGCTGACGGTGTGCTTCTGCATGTACTCAGACATGTCCAGGCTGATGAGGGAGGCCTCGTCGCCGAACAGGAACTCGGCCAGGGTCTTGGCCAGCTCGGTCTTGCCCACGCCGGAGGGACCCAGGAAGATGAACGAGCCGCTCGGGCGCTTGGGATCCTTGAGGCCAGCCCGGGTGCGGCGGATGGCCTGCGAGACCGCGGAGATGGCGTCGTGCTGGGACACCACCCGCTTATGCATCTCGTCCTCCATGCGCAGCAGCTTCTTGGTCTCCTCCTCGGTGAGCTTGTAGACCGGGATCCCGGTCCACAGCGACAGCACTTCCGCGATCGCCTCCTCGTCGACCTCGTCGAAGAGGTCCATGCCCGCGGCCTTGGCCTCGCCCTCCAGCGTGTCGCGGCGGACCAGGAGCTGCTTCTCCTTGTCTCGCAACTCGCCGGCGTCCTCGAAGCGCTGCTCCTCGACTGCTGCCTTCTTGCGGGAGATGACGTCGGCCAGTTCGGCCTCGAGCTCCTTGAACTCCGGCGGCGTGGCCATGCGCTTCATGCGCAGGCGCGAGCCAGCCTCGTCGATCAGGTCGATGGCCTTGTCGGGCAGGTGCCTGTCGGAGATGTAGCGGTCGGCGAGGTTGGCCGCGGCCACCAGCGCCTGGTCGGTGATCGTGACCCTGTGGTGCGACTCGTAGCGGTCGCGCAGGCCCTTGAGGATCTCGATGGTGTGCGCCACCGTCGGCTCGTCCACGACCACCTTCTGGAAGCGCCGCTCCAGCGCGGCGTCCTTCTCGAGGTGCTTGCGGTACTCGTCGAGGGTGGTGGCGCCTATCGTCTGGAGCTCGCCCCGGGCCAGCATCGGCTTGAGGATCGAGGCGGCGTCGATGGCACCCTCGGCCGCGCCCGCTCCGACGAGGGTGTGGATCTCGTCGATGAACAGGATGATGTCGCCGCGGCTCTGGATCTCCTTGAGCACCTTCTTTAGCCGCTCCTCGAAGTCGCCCCGGTAGCGGCTGCCGGCCACCAGCGCGCCCAAGTCCAGCGTGTAGAGCTGGCGGTCGCGCAGCGTCTCAGGAACGTCGTTGGACGCGATGGCTTGGGCCAGACCCTCCACGATGGCGGTCTTGCCCACGCCCGGCTCCCCCACCAGCACGGGGTTGTTCTTGGTGCGCCGGCTCAGGATCTGCATAACCCGCTCGGACTCGCGGCCCCGGCCGATGACCGGGTCGAGCGCCTTCTCGCGGGCCAGCTGGGTCAGGTTGCGGCCGAACTGGTCGAGCACGTGTGAGCCCGACGGCGACTCCCCGCTGCCCCCGCCGGAGGCGGCGCCGGACTTCTCTCCATGCGCCGACCCCGACACCCCGCCGTAGGCGGAGAGCAGCTGGATGACCTGCTCGCGCACCCTGGCCAGATCCGCGCCCAGCTTGACCAGCACCTGCGCGGCGACGCCCTCGCCCTCGCGGATGAGGCCCAGCAGGATGTGCTCGGTGCCGATGTAGTTGTGGCCGAGCTGCAGCGCCTCGCGCAAGCTCAGCTCCAAGACCTTCTTGGCCCTGGGCGTGAAGGGGATGTGACCGCTGGGCGAGTTGCCGCCCTGGCCGATGATCTCTTCCACTTGGCCGCGCACGGACTCGAGGCTGATCCCCAGCGACTCCAGCGCCTTGGCCGCCACGCCCTCGCCCTCGTGGATCAGGCCCAGCAGGATGTGCTCGGTACCGATGTAGTTGTGGTTGAGGAGGCGTGCCTCTTCCTGGGCCAAAACCACGACTCGACGCGCCCTGTCGGTGAACCGCTCGAACATCGCTCACGCCTCCCGAACGCCTAGGTGCCTCACGATGGTCAGTGTAACCCGGTGCTGTGACATGAGTTGTGTTGCGGCTCGCTGCCAGCACTGTGACATGGGCCACGTCGCGTTCGCGGGCGGCGACGCCCGCAGAGCCCGCGGCTGCGCCGCCGACACGGCGCGTGGCAGCACGTCCGGCCAGTCCCCCATTACCCTCACGGCGTGGCCGCCACCTCACCCTTCGCACTGCTGCTGTGCCTGGAGGACGACCTGCTGCGCGTGGAGGATGAGCTGCTTGCGGCCGCGGCGACCTCCGACGACTTCGTCACCGAGCTCGCCCGGCACCTGATCGCGGTGGGCGGGAAGCTTGTCCGGCCCGGCTTCTGCCTCGCCTC
>JAKZWH010000052.1:0-10845 GCA_047515615.1 Acidimicrobiales bacterium
GCCGAGCTCTTCGCCTATTACCGCGAAGATGAAGTCGGTGTGCGCATAGGGAAGGAAGCCCCACTTCGCCCGCCCGGAGCCGAGCCCCAATCCATCGATGCCGCCCGAGGCCATGGCGTGCAGCGACTGGAGTGTCTGGTAGCCGTTGCCGTAGGGGTCTTCCCACGGGTCGATGAAGCCCAGCACGCGCGCCCTGCGCCAGGGAGAGTAGGCGACCAGGAGTGCGGCCAAGCAGGCTCCGACCATGCTGGCCAAGGCCAGGTGCGACAGCCGCGCGCCCGCGAAGTACAGCATCGTGACGGCCATGCCAACAATCAGGAGGCTCGCTCCAAGGTGGGGTTGCATCATCAGAAGCGCAGCCATGAGCCCTGTTAGCGCGAAGACAGGCTGGAGGGTGGACCGAGTGTCTTCCATGGGGCGCTCGGGCCGAGAAAGCAGATCAGCCACGAAGACCACGAAAGCGAGCTTGGCCACCTCCGACGGCTGGAAGACGACCGTGCCCACCCCGAGCCAGCGCCGGGCGCCGTTGGCGCTGAGACCCACGCTGGGCACGGCAGTGAGTGCCAGCAGCAGCAGGGACCCGCCCATGCCCAGAGCTGCGGGTCGCCGCCAGCGGTGGTAGTCCACCCGCAGCAGCGCAAGCACCGCGACCGAGCCGACGGCGAGCCACGTGGCCTGGCTCTTGAACAGAGACCACGCCGAGTCTGTGCCGGACAAGCTGGGAGCGGCGGTGGCCGACAGCGCCATGACCAGGCCCAGCAGAACTAGCGCGGCCACGGCCGAGAAGAGCACTAGGAACAGGCCGGTGCGCCGGCCCATCGGGGGCCGCGGGCCGCGGCCGTCGGGCTGCACTCTGGCCGTCGCGTGCCGGGATCGGGCCTTGAGCTGCGCCTGCTGGCGACCCCGGGAGTGCCTGGTCGCGATCATGGCGGCGTCGCCGGGCAGCCGGCTCGCGGCGCGAGCTCCCTCACCAGGCGGGCGAAGTCCTCGCCACGCGCCGCGTATCCCGAGTAGCGGTCGAAGGAGGCGCAGGCGGGCGAGAGCAGCACGGCCGAGCCCGGTGCCGCCGCGGAGGCGGCCAGCTCCACGGCCTCGCCCATGTCGCCCGCGACGAGCACCGGCCGCTCGGCCGCGAAGACCTCGGCCACCTCGGCGGCTGCCTCGCCGAAGGCCACCACGAAGCTCACCCTGTCGACGGCGTCGAGCAACTTGCTGAGGTCGAGGCCCTTGTTGCGGCCGCCCGCGATCAGCACGGCCGTCTCGAAGCCCTGCAGGGCTGCGACCGTGGCGTGGGGAGTGGTTGCCTTGGAGTCGTCGTAGTAGGCGACACCGCCGATCGAGGCCACCATCTGCACTCGGTGGGCGCCCGGCTCGAACGAGCGGAGGGCCTGGCCCAGCCCCTCCACCGTTGCGCCCACCGAGGCCGAGGTGGCCGCAGCCGCCAGGGCGTTGGCGATGTCGTGGGGCATGGCCCGGCGCAGCTCCCGCACTGGCACCACAGGCCCTAGGGGGCCGGTCAGCACCTCGGTGTGGCGGTGCCAGTCGGCTGAGCCCTCCTGCGCGAACGTCCAAGTGTCGCGGCCGTCGGGAAGGTGGGCCATGACGGTCGGATCCAGCCGGTTGGCGACCGCGGTCGCGCCCGGCGGCAGGCATTGCCACAGCCGGGCCTTGGCCGCCTCGTACGAGGCCAGGTCGCGGTGGACGTCGAGATGGTCGGGAGCGAAGTTGAGCCAGCACGCCGCCTGAGGCTCGAAGCAGCGGCTGTGGGCGAGGCGGAACGACGAGGCCTCGACCACAAACACCTCGACGTCGGCCCGCTCGATCGCGGTCACGAGGGGGAGGTCGTTGTTGCCTGCAGCCACTGAGGGCACGCCCGAGAACCTCAGCGCGGCCACCGCCATCTCGGTCACGGTGGTCTTGCCGCTGGTTCCGGTCACGGCCGCGATGGGCCGAGAGTCCCACGCTCCGGCTAGGTCGAACTCGCTGGCTGTGGGCACGCCGCGTGCCCGAGCCGCGGCCAGCGCCCGGTGGTGCTCGGGCAGGCCCGGGGTTGGGATCATGGCGTCGGCGGACCGCACCAGTTGGTCGAGGCGGCCGTTGCCGGGGGCGATCTCCAGCTCCAGGCCGAGTGCGTCCGCTTCGGCGGTCGCGGTTGTGTCGGGGCCGTCGTCGAAGGCCGTCACCGTGTGACCCCTGGACACGAGCGCCCGGGCTACCGCCCGGTTGGTTGCGCCAAATCCGGCGAGCAGGATCGACGTGGGCACCTCGGCCATGGCGGTGGTGGCTGTGGGGCTCACGGGGTGAGCCTCGAGATCGAGTCCACGATGCCGGAGTTGACCGCGTCTGCGTAGAACAGTCCCAGTCCCAGGCCGGTGCACAGGCCCGACATGATCCACAGGCGGATGATGACGGTCGTTTCCGGCCAGCCCCGCAGCTCGAAGTGGTGGTGCAGGGGTGCCATGCGGAGCAGCCGGCGGCCGAAGCCACGGAACGAGACGATCTGCATGATCACCGACAGCGTCTCGATGACGAAGAGCCCGCCGATGATGGGCAGCAAGAGCGCGGTGTTGGTGGCCAAGGCCAGCGCAGCCAGGCCGCTGCCGAGCGCCAGCGAGCCGGTGTCGCCCATGAAGATGCGTGCCGGTGCGGCGTTCCACCACAGGAACCCGATGATCGCCCCAACCATGGCCGCGCTAACGACGGCGAGGTCGAGGGCGTGGGCCACTTGGTATGACTGGTAGTGGTCGAACTGCCAGAAGCCGATGATCATGAACGCGCCGTAGCCGACCCCGCTGGCCCCGGCCGCCAGACCGTCGAGTCCGTCGGTCAGGTTCACCGCATTGGTGGTGGCGATTATGAGAAGGATGGCCCATATCGACCAGCCCGCCCGCCCCAGCTCCAGGCCGGGGCTGTCGAAGCGGCTGAAGGAGACGGTGGTGTGGGCCGACGTGAACTCCGTCATGGCCCAGGCGAACCCGATGCCGACGGCCAGCAGGCCGATGATCTTGGTCCTCTTGTTCAGACCGAGGTTGCGCGCCGCCACGACCTTGATCCAGTCGTCGAGCAGGCCCACCAGCCCGGCCGCGATGATGGTGAGCATCACGATGATGCCGGTGCGGGTGTAGATGCCGCCGACGACGTCGCTGGCCACGTATCCGGCGGTGGCGGCGAACACCACGGCTATGCCGCCCATCGTGGGCGTACCCGACTTGACCCGGTGCTCCTGGGGGCCGTCGTCACGGATGGGCTGGCCTATCCCGTAGTGCACCAGCAGGCGGATGAGGATCCAGCACCCCAGCAGGGACACGAACATGGCGATGCTGCCCGCGAGCAGCAGGCGGATCATCGCTCGGCCTCCATGGGGCCGCAGGCCGCCAGGCGCGCGATCTCCTCACTGACCACGTCCCGGTCGTCGAACGGCAGCCGGACGCTCCCGATGGTCTGGCTGGTCTCGTGACCCTTGCCTGCGATCAGCACCGTGTCGCCCCGGCGGGCCGAGGACACCGCGTACCGCAGCGCGAGGCGCCGATCGGCGTCGCGCCGGTCGGGATCCCGGCTCATGCCGGCGACGATCTCGGAGATGATCTGCTCGGGATCCTCCGAGCGGGGGTTGTCGCTCGTGACTATCACGCGGTCCGCCAGCCTGTCCGCGGCGGCGCCCATCTCCGGGCGTTTACGACGGTCCCGGTCGCCTCCGGCGCCAAACACCACGGTGAGGCTGCGCTCGGTCAGGCTCCGAGCGGCCTGCAGCACGGCCGCGAGGCCGTCCGGGGTGTGGGCGTAGTCGATGATGACCGCGAAGTCCTGCCCGGCCTGCACCGACTCGAACCGGCCCGGCACCGGCGCGGCCTCCCCCAGGCCCGTCGCGGCCGCGGCCGGATCCACGCCGAGCGCGGCGGCCACCTCCGCGGCCAGCACGGCATTGGCCCGGTTGAAAGCTCCCCCCAAGGGCAGCGTCACCGCCTGGCCGCGCCAGCGGAAGGTGCTTGAGCGGGCGTCGGCATCGACGACCTCGATCTTGCGCTGGTCGACCTCGATCACGGGTACCTCCGACGCCGCCACCGCCGCGAGGCGGCGTCCCCAATCGCCGGTGACGTCCACGACGGCCATCTCGGCGAGGCCGCTCGTGAACAGCCGCGCCTTGGCCGCGAAATAGTCCTCCACCGATCCGTGGTAGTCGAGGTGGTCGTGGCCGAGGTTGGTGAACGCGGCCACCCGGAACCGGCATCCGTCCACGCGGTGCTGCACGAGCCCGTGCGAGGAGACCTCGATGACGGCCGCGCTGGCGCCCCGGCGCAGGGCATGGGCCAGGGCGCGCTGCAGGTCGGTGGCCTCGGGAGTGGTCAGGGTGCCCGTGAGCGTGCCGATCTCGGCCGCGTCGCGCCCTGTGGCCCGCAGCAGTCCTGCGACCAGGCGGACCGTCGTTGTCTTGCCGTTGGTGCCGGTGACGCCGGCCAAGTCGAGCCGCCGGCCGGGATGGCCGTGAACCGCCGCCGCGGCTGGGCCCACCGCGCGGCGCACCGACTCCACCACCAGGCAGGGCACGCCCGCAGGCACGGGGCGCTCCACGAGCAGCCCGACCGCCCCTGCAGAGACAGCCTCGCCTGCGAACCGGTGGCCGTCATCGACCGCGCCGGGGATGCACGCGAACAGCGCGCCGGGCTTCACGAGCCGGCTGTCGTGCTCGACGTCACGCACCTGGGGCGAGGCCATCGACGCCGGGTCCTCGGGGCGGTTCGGGCCGTCGGGCCCGACCATGTCGGCTCCCAGCGCGCCCGCCAGCTTGGCGAGGCTGATCATGTCTGGGTCTCGTCGTGGCCGCCCGCACCGCCGTCTCCGCCCGGTTCCGGCTGGGCTTCGGTCGTCGTGGGCGGCGCCGTCGCGGGCTCGGCTCGGCGACGCTCCCCGGGCGCGGTGTCGAGCTCCGCGGGGATGCGCAGCTGGCGCAGCGCGTACTCTGCGATCTTGCTCACGGTGGGCGCGGCCAGCCGTCCCCCCGATATGCGGTCGCCCTTGGGCTGGTCGATCACGACGAGCACGACGAGGGCCGGGCCTTCGTCGTTGCTCACGATCCCCGCGAAAGTGGCGGTGTGGTGACGGCCGATCAGCTCGTCCCTCTCGTTCAGGCACTCGTAGCCCACGTCGCACGGCTGCCACGCCGTGCCGGTCTTGCCGGCCACCGTGAAGCCCTCCACGGCGGCCTCCCGGCCGGTTCCGGACCGCACCACCGATTCCAGTATTCGCACCAGCGTCGACGCCACCTCCGAGCTGAGGATGCGCACCGGCGGCGGTTCGGCCGCGCCGGAGAGACCGGCACCGTCGTCGATGAGCCGCAGTGGTACCAGCACCCCGTCGTTGGCGATCGTGTTGTACACCTGCAGCATCTGCAGCGGCGTCACTGCCAGCCCCTGGCCGATCGCCATGTTGGGCAGGCTGAGTCCGTTCCAGCGGCTCAGCGGAGGCAGGATTCCCGTCGATTCGCCCTTGAAGTGGAGCGCGGTGAGGGCACCGAAGCCGAAGGTCCGGAACGTCTGGTACAGCCGCTCCTCTCCGGCCAGTTGAGCCATTCTGATCGTTCCGATGTTCGATGACCGGGTCACTATCTCCGTGGGAGTCAGCCTCACGTCCCCATGGGTCGGTGTGTCCTCGAAGCGATGCTCCCAGATGGTGAGGTGCGACGGCACGTCTATCGCAACGTGCTCCGACACCGCCCCGCTCGACAGCGCCGCGGCTGCGGTCACCGGCTTGAAGACCGAGCCGGGCTCGTAGGTCCAGGTAGCGGCCAGATTGTGCCGGGTGCAGTTGACGATGCCGTCGGATCCCCGGGCCACGTTGGCCATCGCGACTATCTCCCCGGTGGCGGGAAGCGAGACTAGGGCCACCCCGGAGGCCGCGCCGGCCACGGCCACGACGTCGAGAAGCATCGACTCGGCCTGGAACTGGATGTTGCGGTCCAGGGTCATGGTGATGTCTTCTCCCACTGTCGGCGCGGTCACCTCCTGGAGGCCGCCGGGAATGGTGGTTCCGTCTACTCCCACCTCCTTCATCATGCGACCGGGAGTGCCCGACAGGTGCTCGTCGTAGGTCTCCTCGATGCCGCTCATCCCTACATGGTCGATGTTGACGCGCCCGACCGCGCCCAGCGCGGAGCAATCGCCGTTGGGATGCTCGCGCCGGGGCTCGGAGATGACCCTGACGCCGCCGATTCCCAGGTCGCTCACCTGTTCTCCGACCTCCGGATCGATCTGCCGGACGACGTAGCGGAACGCGCCGTCGCCCTGCAACTTCCCAAGAAGTACGGAGGATTCGATCCCCAGAATCTCGGAAAGGGCCTCGGCGGCTCCGTGCGGGTCTTCGACGATGCGGGGATCGGAAACGACGGTCGCGGCCGGCAGCGACAGGGCGATGGTCCGGCCGTTGCGGTCGATCACCGTGCCGCGGGGCGCAGGCACGATGATCTCGCCGAGAGGGGTGGACACCTCCTCCAGGATCCGCGGGTCCGGAGTGGCCTGGACGTCGACGATGCGGTAGACGAGTCCCCCCAGCGCGAGCAGCAGCAACACCAGCACCGTCACGACCCGGCCTCGGCCCACGAGCGGGCGCCCCGTGATGGAGCTGACAGCGCCCGCGGAGCCCCAGCGGCTCGGATGCCGTGCCGACGTGTCGGAGCGTGGCCCTGGCGGCGTCACTCGGCGGACTTCCCGGCCGCAGCGGCTCCCGGGGCCTGGATCGAGCCGGCCGGATTGTCGGGATCAGCGTGAGAGGGCGGCTCCCAGCCCGACGACTCCAGGCTGAAGGGGTCGGCGGCCGGCGGCGGCAGGAGACCGGGCCCGACGGGGGTGAGGACGACTAGCTCTGCCGCCGGGACGAGCCCGACGGCGCGCGCGTGGTCAGCCAGGCCCTCCGGGGAGTCGAGGTAGGCGATCTCCGCCTGCAGTTGGTCGATCCGCTCCCGGCGCTGCTGGTTGTGCTCGATGAGATCGTCGAGGGAGGCCTGGTTCTCTACGAGCACCGCGTGCAGCGCGGCGAGGGCTAGGCACACCGCGAACATGCCTAGGGCCAGCAGGGTGCCGACGTCGGAGACAGACCGCCGTGCGGCCACGGGCGCCTTGGCGACCTTGAGTTCTCGCGATTTCCGTTCGGGCCTCGCCGCGGGCGTGCCTGGTGCCCGCTGCGCTGCGCGCCCTTGAGAATGGGGTGACATCAGACATCCTTGATAAGGCGTTCCACAGCCCGCAGTCGCGCCGCGCCCGCCCGGCGGTTGGCGGCCTTCTCCGACTCCGTGGGGGTGCGGGCCCGTCGTCCCAGGAGCCGGACGGTGGCCTCGGGGCCTGGTGCCGGCGGCAGGCCCGGCCGCGGCGGCGGGAATTCGCCGGCGGAGCGTCTGAAGACCGACTTGACGATCCGGTCCTCACCGGAGTGGTACGACAGCACGGCGCAGCGCCCGGCACCGACCAGACGCTCGATCGCGCCGGTGAGGGCTCTTTCTAGGATCTCCAGCTCGCCGTTCACCTCGATTCTCAGGGCCTGGAAGGTGCGCCGGGCGGGATGGGACCGCCGGCGCGCCGGCGCGGGGACGGCCCCTGCCACGATTCTGGCGAGCTCAGCGGTGGTGGCAACGGGCCGCTGGGCGACGATGGCGGCCGCGATGCGGCGGGCGTACCGCTCGTCGGCGTTGCGGCGAAGGATGACGGCGAGGGCGCGCTCGTCGGTGCCGTTGACAATGTCGGCGGCGGTGACAGCGGTAGCGGGGTCCATGCGCATGTCGAGGGGGCCGTCGAGCCGGTAGCTGAAGCCGCGTCCCGGTCGGTCGAGCTGGGCCGAGCTGACCCCGAGGTCGAACAGGCAGGCGGAGATCTCGGCCTCTCCGATGTCGTCCAGAACCGCGCCGAGCGCATCGAAGCGCCCATGGCGCAGCGTCACTCGGTGGCCGTGGCCGGCGAGGCGCTCACCTGCGGCCCGCAGGGCCTCAGGGTCCCGGTCGAGGCCCACCAGGCGCATATTTGGGAGGTGGTCCAGGAGCGCAGCCGCGTGGCCTCCGCCTCCGATGGTGGCGTCGACGACAGTGCCCTCGGGCACCGCGCTGAGCACCTCGACGACCTCGCGGCACATCACCGGCTCGTGGTAGTGGGCGAACCGGCAGGCTTCGGTCCCGCCACTCATGGCCGGCAGGGCCACAGCATCCTCGGCAGGCCGGTTGGCGATCCGCCGCAGGGCACGCGGGCCCGGCCGTGCCCGGTCATCTGCAGTTCCCCGACCGACGGCGCACGTCGGGATTTCTCCCCCGATCGAGCTAATGGCAAGCGGGCGGAGTACGGGTCTTCCATCTGCCAATCGGGGAACTGCACATGACCGGGCGAGTCTTCGATGACTGCCGCGGTCTTGGTGGTTGGTGTGGTCTTGGTGGTTGGTGTGGATTCGAAGGGGCGGGGCCGTCTGGGACGCGGGTCTTTGCGGGTGTGGTGCCGCCGGGTCGGTCCAGCCGCCGACGAGCCGCGGAGGGCCGCCGTCAGCCACTGGCGATCCCCCGCCCGTGGGTTATGGCCTCGGCGAGTCGCTCGGTGCCTACGGACTGCACCTCGATCCATCGATCGGGATTCCAGATCTCGATGCGCTGGATCATTCCCGTGACGATCACCTTGCGTTCGAGTCCTGCCCCGGCTCGCAGATGGGGCAGGATCCGCATGCGCCCCTGCGCGTCGGGAACAACAAAGTCGGCCTGGGCCGCGAAGCTTCGCAGCGCGTTGATGTCCACCTGCTCCTTGCCCACCTGCAACCGGAGCTCCTCGGCGGTGTGCGCGAACTCGTCGAGCGGCAGGATGCCCACACAGGAGTCGAGCGCCGTTATGTAGGCACCGTCGGCCAGGTGGCTGCGGAACGCCGAGGGTAGGATCAGCCTGCCCTTGCCGTCGAGCGTGTGCTCGTGGACGCCGACGAACAACGTGCGATGAGTGGCCATGGTCGGCGCTCACGCCCTTGGTCCGAGTCGGGTTCCCGAGCGGCGCAACGGGGGCAGGACCGCCCATCCATGTCGAGCCGATGCCCTCACCGGTGCACCAATACTGACTCCCAGCTGCTCCACAGCGAACCACAATACTCCTTTTCCCACCACCAAGCAAGTCTAAAGAGCAGAAACCTCCGTCTCGGGGGCCGACCGGCACCCCGCCACTGGGTCCCGGGGATCGGCGATGCCTGCTGGGGGGCCGGCCGCGCACCGCGCGGCGGGGGTCAGCGCAGACCCTGCAGCGCTTGGACCAGGGCTTCGGCCAGATCAGGCTCGTCGGCCCGGACGGCGCCGCAGCGGCTCGCCAGGACCGCCCGGCCCGCGGACCGTTGGGCCGGCGTGAGGTCCAGCAGCCCCAACTCGTCGAGCCCGTCGTCGGCAACTGTCGCTCTGGGGTCCCCATCACCGGGCTGCAGCCGAGCCGCAGTCTGGATGCGCACCCGGTCCCGGGTGCGGCGCTGGCTGACGCCCACCACCTTGCGACCGCCTGCAAACACCTCGCCGGGACCTGCGCCCGCGAAGCACACCAGCCTCCCCCACCGGTCGGCGACGAGCCGGCCGGTGTGGACCGAGCAGGGCGCGGCGACGAGTTCCGCCACCACCGACGCCCACAGCCGGCCCGCCCAGCGCGCTGCCAGAGCCACATCGTCATTCCAGAGCGGGTCCCTGGCGGCCACGAAGAAGTCCACCCAGACCTGGCGCCCGGGCCGCAGCAGCACCGCCCCGCCGCCGCTGCGCCTTCGCAGCACCTCGACGCCCTCGATGGCGGCCCGGTGCTGGTCGACCGCGTCGGCTTTCTGAGCGCTTCCCAGCACGAGGCCCGGCCCGTCCACGCGGTGGATCCTGGCCAGCCGCAGCGTGTCCGGCGGGGGCTCATCCGATTCGAAAAGGTCGGAGACCGAGCCGTGCAAGTGCTCGACGGTCCAGGCACGGGTGCCGCGCCATGGCGCCCCGACTCGGGCCGGGGCGCGGCCAGCCGGTCCGCGCGGGCTCACGCGGTGCGGAGGTCGCTTCCGGGACTTAAGTACGGCGTCCACACCTCGGGCACGCCTCCCGCGGCGATCTCGACCCAGGTCGACGGCGGCGGTGGCTCGGGCCGCCGGCGCAGCATCATCCCGCTCTCGCTGGGAAGGCGATCCCGCTTCTTGGCATTGCATCGGCGGCAGGCCGCCACCACGTTCTCCCAGGTGTGCTGCCCGCCCCGGCTGCGGGGGACGATGTGATCCATCGTCTCGGCCCGCGCACCGCAGTACTGGCAGGCGTCGCGGTCTCGCGCGAACACGGCTCGCCGGTTCGGGGAGCGGTGCCGGGGGCGGGGCACGTTCACATAGTGGCTGAGCCGCACCACCGAGGGCACCTCCACCGATCTCCGCTCGGACCGGAAGGCGCGTCCGGTGGCATGCAGCATCTCGACCTTCTCGGTCAGCACCAGGCACACGGCGCGGCGCGCGCTCACCACTGCGAGCGGCTCGAAGGTCGCGTTGAGAACGAGCACCACGGACATCGGGGGCAGGCTAGCCGTCCGCCGCTGACTTAATAAATTGGCGAGAACCGCCGCATAAATTGGCGAGAACCGCCGCGACGCCGGGCTGCGGGCGTGCAGTGCCTGACGTTCGCCTCGGCGGCATGTCGCTAGCGCGCGGGGCGGTCACCTACCCGCACTGCCTCTAGAGGCGGTCCTGAGACCTGCACCACTCCAGCCACACCACTACGTCGGCGGGCGAGGGGGCCTGGGCGGGGTCCCCGTACATCGTCTCGGACCTGAAGCGCACGAGGTCCGGCTGCGGCAGGGGCACGAACGGAGGCCGGCGCCACCAGCGGTCCGGGGCGAAGCGGACCAG
>JAKZWH010000053.1:0-4784 GCA_047515615.1 Acidimicrobiales bacterium
CCCGAGCGGGCCCAGAACCCGGCCACATCGAACGCGCCGCTGTCAGCCTCGGCGCCCTCCATCCCGTAGCCGGTGACGGCGGCGT
The DNA here is from genome assembly GCA_047515615.1 of Acidimicrobiales bacterium. Lineage (GTDB taxonomy): Bacteria > Actinomycetota > Acidimicrobiia > Acidimicrobiales > Aldehydirespiratoraceae > Aldehydirespirator. The sequence continues at coordinate 86 of JAKZWH010000053.1, forward strand.
ACACGAGCCGGCGATGCCGGGCCGTTACCGACGAGTGGTCGAGGCCCAAGCGCTCGCGCCCTCCGAGGCGCACGTTGGTGACGAACACGTCGGCTTGGGCGAGCAGCTCCTCCATGCCGGCCCGACCGTCGTCGGTGGTGAGGTCCATGGCGATGCTGCGCTTGCCCCGATTGTCCATGTCGAACACCGGGTTGGTGGGCATGTCCCCGCCCAGTATGAACTGGAACAGGCGGCCTGGATCACCGCCGATGGGCTCCACCTTCACCACGTCGGCGCCCCAGTCGGCCAGTATCCCGCCCGCCGCCGGCCCGGCCACCCACACGCCGATCTCGACGACCCGGATCCCTTCCAGCGGTCCCGTCATCGGGGCTGAACCGTAGCGGCCGCGCCCCGGCTGTCACGATCGGCGGCCTGGTTTACGACGGGCGTCGACCAAGTGCAGCCGGAGAGCGGCCGCGCGGGATCCTCGTCAGAGGCGGCCTATCCGCTCGGCCTCTTAGAGTGGCGGCGGTGATGGATCGGGGCGCTGTGCATATCAGGTGTTCGCTGGGTGCTCGGCACGAACGTCGGGCTGCCGTTGCCGATGACTGACGCACCGGGCGCGTCTCGAGGTCCACTGGACGGCGTCGTGGTGGCCGATTTCTCGCGGGTGCTGGCCGGCCCGCTGTCCACGATGATGCTGGGCGACCTGGGAGCCGAGGTGATCAAGATCGAGCGGCCCGGCCTCGGCGACGACACCCGCTCGTGGGGCCCGCCCTTCGGCGAGGACGGTTCGGCCACCTACTACCTGTCGGTGAACCGCAACAAGCGCAGCGTGACTCTCGACCTCGCCGACGAGGAGCAGCGCTCCCAGGCCCGCGCCCTGGCTGTGTCCGCTGACGTGGTGGTCGAGAACTTCCGGGCCGGGACCATGGAGCGCTTCGGCCTCGACTACGAGTCGCTGCGAGCCGAGAACCCTGGTCTGATCTACTGCCGGGTGAGCGCCTTCGGACCATCAGGCGGCCGGGACCTGCCGGGTTACGACTTCATCGTGCAGGCGGCCAGCGGCCTCATGAGCATCACCGGCGAGGCCGGAGGGCCGCCCACCAAGACGGGAGTGGCCATAGTCGACGTGTTCACAGGCCTGTACGCCGCGGTGGGCATCGTCGCGGCGCTGGCAGAGCGAAGGACCAGCGGGCAAGGCCAGTTCGTCGAGGTGAACCTGCTGTCTTCGGCGCTGGCGGCGCTGGTAAACCAGGCGTCGGCGTTCGTGAGTGCCGGGGTGGTGCCGGGCCGGATGGGGAACCTCCATCCGAGCATCACCCCCGATCAGACGTTCGCAACGGCCACGGAGCCCATCGCCATAGCCGCCACCAACGAGCGCCAGTTCTCGGACCTGTGCAAGGCGCTGGACGCGCCCGAACTGGCCGTCGACGAGCGCTGGTCGTCCAACACGGCCCGGGTCGAGCACCGGGAGGCCCTGGCCGCTGAGCTGGAGTCAATCCTGCGACGCCAGCCCTGCGACCGGTGGGTGTCGCGCCTGACCGCACACGGCATCCCCTGCAGCGCGGTCAACTCGGTCGACGCCGCCTTCGCGCTGGCCGCTGACTTGGCCTCGACCCGGTGCGCCGGCTGGTGGGCGGCGACGGCCAGCCCACCACGACCGTCGCCAACCCCATCACGTTCTCGAGGACCCCGACATCGCATCGTCTGGCACCCCCCGCGCTGGGTGCTGACACCGCGACGGTGCTTGAGAGGCTCAGGCCTGAGCCGGCGTAGCTCGCCCATGGCCCGCCCGTGGCTAGGCAGTCCCTGTGCCGGTTGCAGCCCGTCGGTGTTGGCGCGCCGCGGCGATGCGCAGCACAGTCAGCGGGAATCGAGCACAGGAGCCGACAAGGAGGCGCCATGACCGGAGTGGATGCCGCATTGCGAGACAGAGTCTTCGACCTGATCGAAGCAGACCGGGAGCTGCTGGCCGAGACGTGCCTGGAGCTGGGCAACACCTTCGGGCCCTGCGGCCATGAGCAGCCCGTCGCCGACGCGGTCAGCGCCTGGTACGAGCGCCACGGCATCGCGGCCCGCCAGCAGCAGATCCTGCCCGATCGCTCCAACGTGGTGGCCGTGCTGCCGGGGTCGAGGCCCGGCGCAGCCAGCCTGATCTTCAACGCCCACCTCGACACCGAGATCAGCGGGCCCGACCACGCCAACCTCATGGAGTCCAGCGACCCCAACCTCGTCGGCGCCTGGCGCGAGGGCGACCGGATCTTCGGCCACACCGTGCTCAACGACCGGGGCTGCATGTCGGTGTTCATGGTCATGGCCAAGGCGCTGCAGCACGCCGGGGCCGGCCTCGGTGGCGACGTGATCCTGACCTCGGTGGCGGGCGAGACCGGCATGGCGCCCGTAGACGAGTACCAGGGCCTCAGCTACGAGGGCAAGGGCTTCGGCACCCGCCACCTCGTCGACCACGGCGTGCGGGCCGACTATGCCCTGGTGGCCGAGACCACGGCCTGGTCGAAGTCGTGGATCGAGTGCGGCGCGGTGTACCTGAAGGTCACGCTTCGCGGCCGAAACATGTACACGCCGAGGCTGATCCGCCAGCCCGAGCTGCCCGACCATCCCAACGCCATCGTGAAGGGCGCCGCCGTGGCCACCGCCCTGGAGGCGTGGTGCATCGACTACGAGGACCGCAACTCCTACATGTCTGAGCTGGGCGAGGTGCGGCCCAAGGCCCAGGTGGGCGCCATTCGCGGCGGGGTGCCGTACCGGCCCAACCGGTCGTCGCCGGTGTGCAAGCTGTACATGGACGTGCGCACGACCCCGGGGGCCGACCAGGACGCGGTGGTCGATGAGGTGCGGGCCGTGGCCCGCTCGGTGGATCCCGCAGCCGAAGTGGAGTGCTACACGGCCAAGGCGGGCTGGGCCGGCACCGGCGTCGAGCCGCTGAGCGAAGCGGTCGAGCGCGCCTACGCAGAGTTCGTGGGGGGCGCGACGCCGCCTCCGCAGGTGGCCCACACCTCCATGTGGCGCGACACCAACATCTTCAACGCGGTCGGGGTCCCCTCGCTGACCTTCGGCCCGCCCCGCGGGTCGGCCGCAGTGCAGGGCACCGGCAACTTCGAGCTCGACGACTTGGTGGCCGCGGCCAAGGTCTACGCCGCGGTGGCCATGGACATCTGCGCCTGAGGGCCCGGCCGGGTCGGCCGGGAGGATCGGGACGGCTCGACGCGCTGGCTAGTGCGCGAGTTCGTCGGAGTCCGGATCGTGAATGTGGAAGATCTTGCGCACCGGCTCGATGACCGTCCAATTCCACACTTCGCCTTTGCTGTTGTAGAACGTGTCGCCCGCGACGTACTCGTGAGCCTCGCCGCCCTCAGCGACCAGTCGGATCCTGCCTTCGAGCAGGGTGCAGATCTCATCACCGGGATAGGTGTATGCGAAGCTTCCCGGCGTGCAGGCCCACACGCCCGCCATCGTGCGCGTGCCGAACCCGCCCACATCGAAGCGGCCCGATTGGATGGGATTGCCTTCCAGGGTCTCCGCGAACGGCAGTTCATCGAAGCCGGGCCACTCCTCGAGCCCGCCCTTGTCCTTCAGTTCCGTGTAGTCGAGCATTGCTACTCCTCCGTTTGGGGTGGTTGCACCAGCGCAACTTAGTTCTAACCAACCGGGCGCGCCCCGAGGGCCGGTCGTTGGCGATCACGCGGCCGGGCCAGCGGTGGGTCAGATCGGTCGGGCGGCGGCGGCGTCGAATCCGATGGCGTACTCGACGGGCAGGTCTTCGCGCAGCCAGCCGCCGCCGATGCGCAGGTCGAGCAGCGACCGGTCGACGGGGATTGGCGCCTCGGCGCTCTCGGCAGCGTCGAGGCGAACCTTGGCGAAGCCGACCAGGCGCTTGGGCGGGCGCTCGTGGGCCGAGCCGGTGACGCGGCCGTAGACCTGCACCACCGTGGAGCCGGAGCGTGTACCGGTGTTGGCGACGGTGACGATCGCCTGGTCGCCCTCCAGTCGGGCCTGCTCAATCTGGAATGTCGTGTAGCCGAGGCCGTGGCCGAAGGGAAGGTGGGGGTCGGTGGCGTTGGCGTCCAGGTGCCATTGGCCGTGCAGCAGTCCGTAGTGGGCCGTCTCGGCGTCACGGTCGAAGTCGACGAGGTCGGCCTCGTCGCGGGGGACGGCGAACGGCAGCCGGCCCCCGGGCTCGATCCGGCCGAAGAGGACATCCGCGAGGGCGTGGCCGCCCTCCGATCCCGGATACCACACCATGAGCGCCGCACTCACGGCGTCGAGCCAGGGCATGACCACCGCGCTGCCGGCCATCACCGCCACCACCCGGTCGCAGACGGCGGCAGCGTCGGCGATGAGCTGCTCGTCGTCGGGATGCAGCCGCAGCGAGGCACGGTCGCCGCCCGGGGACGAGCCCGCCACCGCGCCGCCATCGCCGAGGCCGGCTGCGATCGCCTCGAACTGCGCAGGATCGGTGAAGCCCAGCTCGGGATGGTCCATGGGCGGGGCCAACTCCAGGAACACCGCGCCTCCGTCGCCGAGGTACTCGCCCTCGTCGTGGCGGGTGTAGCCGACCACCACCACCGCCACCTCCGCGCCGGCGGCTACGGACGCGTCCCGGTCGCTGTGAACCACCGATGCGCCAACGCCGGCGAGTGCGGCCTCCACGCCGGCGAGCAGCGTCACCGGGTCGGGTGTGTGGAGCACGTCGCTGGAC
>JAKZWH010000054.1:0-2594 GCA_047515615.1 Acidimicrobiales bacterium
GCCCCGGGTCTGGTTGATGTACTCCACGATGAAGTCGGCCGGGAAGTGGCTCTCGAACCACTCGGTGTTCTCGAAGGGGTAGTGCACCTGCGCGAAGGGCATGGAGCCCGACTCGAACCAGCAGTCGAGCACCTCGGGCACCCGCCGCATCGTCGAGCGACCGGTGGGGTCGTCGGGGTTGGGGCGGGTGAGGGCGTCGATGAAGGGCCGGTGCAGGTCGTCGGGGCGGACCCCGAAGTCGCGCTCGAGCTCGTCGAGCGAGCCGTACACGTCGATGCGCGGGTACGCGGGGTCGTCGCTGCGCCACACCGGGATGGGCGAGCCCCAGAACCGGTTGCGGCTGATCGACCAGTCCCGGGCGCCTTCCAGCCACATGCCGAAGCGGCCGTCTCGCACGTGGTCCGGCACCCAGTTGATCTGCTGGTTCAGCTCTGAGAGCCGGTCCCGGATGGCGGTCACCTGCACGTACCAGCTGTTGATGGCTCGATAGATGATGGGGGTGTCGGTGCGCCAGCAGTACGGGTAGTTGTGCTCGTAGCTGTCGTGGCGCAGGATGCGGCCCTGGGCCTTGAGGTGGCGGATGATCCCGGCGTTGGCCTCGAAAACGTTGGTGCCGGCCCAGTCCGACACCGGCTCGGTGAACCGGCCCCGGTCGTCCACGGGCACCGCGTCGGCGATGGCGATCCCGTTGGCCTCGCACACCTCCTGGTCCTCGGCGCCGAAGCCGGGGGCCATGTGGACGATGCCGGTGCCCTCGGCGGTGTCGATGAAGTCGGCGGACAGCACCCGGAAGGCCTCGGTGCGGTGGGCGAAGAAGTCGAACAGCGGGGTGTAGGCCCGCCCCGCTAGCTCATCGCCGCTGATGGTGCCGACCCGGCGGGCCTGCGACAGCTGGGTGTCGTATGCGGCCACGGTGGCCTCGGCCAGCACGTGGTGGACCCCGTCGGACTCCATCACCGCGTAGGGAATGTCCGGCCCCACGGCGAGTGCGAGGTTCGACGGCAGCGTCCACGGCGTGGTCGTCCAGGCGAGAAGCCTCATCGGTCCCGGGTCGCCGGGCTGGGGCACCAGGTCGAATGCCACTGTGATGGCCGGGTCCTGGCGGGGCCGGGTGGCGTCGTCCAGGCGGATCTCGAAGTTCGACAGCGGCGTCTCCGCGCCCCACGAGTAGGGCATCACCCTGTAGGCCTCGTACATCAGCCCCTTGCGGTGGAGCTGGGCGAAAGCCCACATGACCGACTCCATGTAGGTCAGGTCCATGGTCTTGTAGTCGTTGCCGAAGTCCACCCAGCGGGCCTGCCGGGTGACCGTGTCCTCCCACTCCCGGGTGTAGCGCACAACCGACTGGCGGCAACGCTGGTTGAACTCGGCGATGCCGAACTCCTGCACGGCCGCCCGTCCGGCGACGCCCAGCTCGCGCTCGGTCTCCATCTCCGCTGGCAGCCCGTGGCAGTCCCAGCCGAAGCGGCGGTCCACCCGGTTGCCCCGCATGGTCTGGTACCGGGGCACGACGTCCTTCACGTAGCCGGTGAGCAGGTGGCCGTGATGCGGCAGCCCGTTGGCGAACGGGGGACCGTCGTAGAAAACCCAGTCGCGCTCGGCGGGCCGGGCCCTCACCGACGCCTCGAAGGTTCCCTCGGCCTTCCAGCGGGCCAGCACCCGCTGCTCGATGGCAGGAAAATCGGGGCTGCCGACGGATGGGTAGGGGCCGTCGCCGCCTTCAGTCATGGCCGATCAGGCTACCGGCGCCCCCGGTTCGTCTTGGTGGTCGAGTAGTTCCGGCCGGCGGATCCTGTAGCGGGCGCGGCCTTCGACGCACGGGCCGCCATCTCCTTGCCCCGTGCCACCCTCGGCGAGGCGGTCGCGTGGTGTGAGTCGGGGGCGCCTACGCTGCCCCGAGCATGGACTCTGAGGCGTATCGAACGCTGTTCGATCTGACCGGCCGCACGGCCATCGTCACCGGCGGAACCCGGGGCATCGGCCGGGCCATCGCCGAGGGACTGGCCTGCGCGGGTGCTCGGGTGGTGGTGGCGTCGCGCTCCGCGGAGTCTTGCGCCGCCGCCGAGGAGCGTCTGACGGAAGCCGGTTTCGAGGCCCTGGGAGTGCCCACCCACATGGGCAGCCTTGACGCGGTCGAAGCGCTGGCCGCCGCCGCGGTGGATCGCTTCGGCGGTGTCGACATCGTGGTCAACAACGCGGCAAACGCTCTGGCCCAGCCCATCGGCGCCCAGACCGCGGTCGCTTGGCAGAAGTCATTCGAGGTGAATATGCGAGGCCCCGCCCTGCTGATCCAGGCCTGCCTGCCGCAGCTGGAGGACAGCCCTCACGCCTCGGTGATCAACGTGATCAGCGTCGGGGCCTTCATGTTCTCGCGGGGCTTCTCGATCTACGGGGCGATGAAGGCCGCGCTGTTGGCCTACACCCGGTCCGCGGCCGGCGAGCTGGCCCCTCGAGGGATCCGGGTGAACGCCCTGGCGCCCGGCCCGGTGGACACCGACATGGTGCGCAATCAGGGGCCTGATGCGGCGAAGTCGATGGGCGCGGGCACGCTGCTGGGCCGCTTGGCCCATCCCGACGAGATGGTGGGCCCTGCG
>JAKZWH010000055.1:0-3630 GCA_047515615.1 Acidimicrobiales bacterium
ACCCTCGACTACTCCGACGGCCTGCAGTCCGCCGGGTTCTCGATCGACAACCCCAACGCCCAGCGCAGCTGCGGCTGCGGCCAGAGCTTCAGCTAGTCGCCCTCCTCGGCGTCCTACGGCCTGCGGCCGCGCTCCGGCTAGTGAAGCCGGAGGTGACTGGGCGCCGATCTAGCCTGCGATGCCATGGCCACCGTGCAGGGTGACGCCTTCGAGATTGTGGTGGACGGCGCGGCCGTGGCCGTCGCGGACGAGGGTTTGACGCTGCTGGATGTGCTGCGTGAGCAGCTCGGGGTGCGCTCGGTGAAGGACGGGTGCAGCCCTCAGGGTCAGTGCGGGTGCTGCACGGTGCTCGTCGATGGGCAGGCCCGGGTGGCCTGCGTCACACCGGCCCGCAGAGTGCGCGGCCGGGCTATCACCACCCTCGACGGGCTGGACACTGATGTGCGCGACGGTTGGGCCCGAGCCTTCGCGGCTACCGGGGGCAGCCAGTGCGGGTTCTGCACGCCAGGGATCATCTGCCGCTTCGCGGGTCTCCACGCCAAGGGCGCCGACCACGATGACCGGAACGTCGCAGCCCGCGCCCTGGCCGCCCATCTCTGCCGCTGCACCGGCTGGCAGCCCATCCTCGACGCCTGGGAGGCCTACCCGAGCCAAGCGGCGGAGACTGCTGTCGCAGACCGACGCACTGACCCGGATGCAAGGACGGACGCCGACCTGCGGGCCAGCATCGAGGGTGGCTCGCCGCAGTCGACTGGAACCCACGTGGCTCTCGGGGAAGGTGGCTTCGCCGACGACATCGCCCCGGCAGGTGCCCTGGTGGCGGTGCGGGCCGGCGAGGGCTGCAAGTCCGCCGACGAGTACGGCTGGGTGGTGGCGGAGACCCCGGCCGAGGCCCGGCGGCTCGCTGGCCAGATCCCGGGTCGGCGCACCACCGCGAGCTGGGACCCGCCGCTGGAGGTGCCGGCGGGTGAGTGGGCCGTCACCTTGCGCACAAGTTGGGTGGAGCCCGGCTACCTGGAGACCGATGCGGCCTGGTGCGAGCCCGGCGGCGAGCCTGCCTCCCCGCTGGGTAACGGCGGCGCATTCGGCGGGAAGCGTGACTCGCCGGTGGCCGAGGCTGCTCGCCGGCTCGCCGACCGGCACGGACGGCCGGTGCGGGTGCTGTGGTCCCGCCCCGACACGGCTGCTCTCGGCCCCAAGCGGCCGCCGATCGCGGCTGGCGTGCGATCCGACGGCACCGGGGAGTTGGTCGTGGCCCGCACGCCCGGCATCGCGGCGGCGATCGAGGCCTGCGCGCCCGGACTGTCGGTCACCGAGGTGGACGTGGTAGGTCCGCCCACTTCGTCGCAGGTGCGGGGCGCGGGCTGGGCCGAGGCCGCGGTCCTGCTGGCCGCGGCCCGGGGCGAGCCGGGCTGGATCACCTGTCCCGGCGGGGGATCGGCGACGGCTGCGGTGGGGGCCGACGGGATGATCAGCGTGCAGGTGCGGGCCGGATGCCCCCTTGACGAGACAGTGCTGCGCTCCTACTGCACCGGCTCGGCCCACATGGCCTACTCGTGGGTGAGCAGCGAGTCGCTCGGCGTCGATCCCGACGGCACAGTCCACGATCTCACCGTTCGCTCCTTCGGAATTGTCAGCGCGTCAAACATGCCCGCAGTGGAGGTGGAGGTCGTCGACGAGGGCTCCGAGCCCGTCAACGGCAGTGACGCCGTGTTCGCGGCGGTGGCTGCCGCGGTGTGGATCGACCGCGGCGGCCCGCCCGTGTGGCCTACCGACCGCTGACTGCCGGAGCCGGAGCTGCTCAGAAGGGTCGCGGGTAGCCGGTCTCGGCTTCCTTGCTTGCCAGCTCCAAATACTCGTTGGGGCCGTCGTCGGTGCGGTTGGCGGCGTCGGAGTCGGCCTTCAGGAAGCTCCCCAGGGCCGCGGCCACGATCCCGCTGCCCACCAGCACCGCCACCGGGAACACGACTACTAGCACGATCACCATCACTACCGCTCCGGCCATGCCACGATCATAGGCGTTTAGGGTTCAGCCATGCATCAGCTCATCGGGGGGCACCGGCGGCCGGGGCGGAGCTCGGAGCCGCTGCCGGTGGTCGAACCGGCCGCCGGGTTCCCGACCTGCGCACCGCCATCATCGACACGGGCCGGCCCGGCTAGAACTCACCGAGGCGCAACCGTGTCGGCGACCAGCGCGTCGACGACGGCCTTGAGTGCCTCGCCTTCAGTGGCACCCTCTTCGAGCGCCTTGTGGTACACCGCGAGCTGGTGATCCGCGGACGAGCCCCGCTCGCAGATCGTGCGCGTGTGCTCAACCTCTGCCACGCAGCCCAGGGTTTCGGCATCGGGCCTGACCAGCTCGATGAGTTCTTCCAGCAGATCCGGGAAAGGCACCAACTCGCCCCGACCGAAGTCCATGAGCTCACCGTTCACCCCGTAACGCTCGGCCCGCCACAGGTTCTCCGACAGCAGGAAGTTGGCGTAGCTCCGCCAGCGGCGGTTCTCCAGCTTGAGCCGCCAGAGCATCCTCAGCAGGCAGACGTACATCGCGGCGACGGCGATCGTGTCCTCCATCTTCGTCGGAAGGTCGGCGACCCGCATTTCCAGGGTGGGGTAGCGCTCCGACGGGCGGATGTGCCACCACACCATGGAGGAGTCCTCGATGATCCCGGCTCGCACCAGCACGTCCACGTGGCGCTTGAAGTCGGACCATGAGCCGAACTTCTCGGGAAGCCCGGTGCGGGGCAGCGTCTCGATCACCGACATGCGGTAGCTCTTGAGGCCGGTGTCGCGCCCCTCCCAGAACGGCGACGAAGTCGACAGGGCCAGAAGATGCGGCAGGAAGTACGCGGCCTGGTCCATCAGATCGATCCGCAGGTCGGGATCCTCGATGCCGACATGGACGTGCATTCCAGAGATGACCAGCCGCCGCGTCACGCCCTGCAGGTCCGCGGTGAGGGCCTGGTAGCGCTCCCCTTCGGTGTACTGCTGCTGGTGCCAGCGCGCGAACGGGTGGGACGAGGCGGCGATGGGCGCCATTCCGTACTCGGTGGCAGCCTCAGTCACCGCTAGGCGCAGCAGCCCGAGGTCGGCGCGAAGGTACTTCATGTCGGTGCAGACGCTCGTGCCGATCTCGATTTGCGAGCTGAACAGCTCCCTGGCCACCAGTCCGTGGCGCAGGTTGGCCACCTTCTCCAGGAGGCCGGGGGGCTGCTTGGTGATGAGGGCCCCGCTCTCGCGCTCCACGAGCAGGTACTCCTCCTCGACGCCTATCGTCCAGGCTGGCTCGTCCATCACCGCTGCTCCCATCCGACGGTCGCCATGAGGTTAGTGGCGCGCCGGACGTCCGAATGCCCGGGCCAGCCCCGCAGAGGTTCAGGACCGTTGTCTTCGGCCATCAGCCCGCGAAGACGGCCTCGGTGGTGAAGGCGATGCCCCGCTCCAGGGTCTTGTGCACCGGGCAGCGCCGGGCGATGTCGGCCAGGCGGACCCGCTGGTCGTCGTCGAAGTCGCCCTCGATGAATATCTGGCTTTGGACCCGGTCGATGTAGCCGGAGGCCTCGGACTCGCAGTCGTCGCAGTCGTTGGCATGGACCCGGTCGTGGGTGTAGCGGGCCGACACGGAGTGCA
>JAKZWH010000056.1:0-2862 GCA_047515615.1 Acidimicrobiales bacterium
GGTGGTGGGACCGAAGTCCATGCCCACCTCGCTGTCACGGCTCTGGGTCCAGGTGGTGTTGCGCATGAGCACGTCGACCGCGCCGGTCTGGACGGCGGTGAACCGCTCAGCGGCGGTCAGCGGACTGAACTCGACTGCGTCGGCGTCGCCGAAGAGCGCCGCAGCCACCGCCCGGCAGTAGTCGGCGTCGAAGCCGGTCTGGGAGCCGTCGGGCTGAGTCTCCGAGAACGCCACAGCCGCGCCGGAGACGCCGCACTTCAGCTGGCCGCGGGCGAGGACCGTGTCCAGGAGGTCGCCACCCTGGTCCGGAGCTGTCGTAGCCTCGGGCGGCGCCGTCGTAGCCTCGTCGTCCTCGCCGCAGGAAGCAGCGAGCAGGGTGACGGCAAACAGGACGGCGAGCGTTCGCCATACCAGGGGCTTGTTGTGAGTCACAGGATCCCTCCATGGGCTGGTCGTGCAGTAACGGGTATACCGTATTCGATCCAGCCGCCCGTTTCAAGCCGAGAATGATTATTAATGTTGACGATTATTGCGACTGTTGCGGCGGTTCCATAGCCCTGTTCTGGGGTCAACGGGCCGGCGGAGCATAAATGAGCCCGCCGTCGCGCCAGCTAGCGTTGGCCGAGTCTTGCCGGCTCAGGCCCACCGGCACCAGGTGACGCTCGAAGATGCCGTTGTAGTTCCCCACCTGCTTGATGACCTGGTAGAAGGCGTCCGGGGCCAGTCCCATCGCCGTCTGCAGCTCGCCCTCGACGCCCAGCAGGCGGGCCGCCTCAGCATCGGGCGGGTCTGCGACCATGGCGTCGACGTTGTCCTGGGTGATCCCCTTCTCGTCGGCGATGATGGTGGCGTACACGACCCAGTTGATGACGTCTGCGAAGCGCGAGTCGTTCTGGGCGTAGACCGGCGCCAGCGGCTCCTTGGAGATCGGCTTGGACGGGAAGATCACCCATTCCTGGTCGTCGGGCTGCTGTTTCGCCTTGCGCCCGGCCAGGGCTGACCCGTCGGCGGTGACCACATCGCAGGCGCCCTGGGTGAAGTTCGTCGTGACGATGTCGAAGTCCTCAAAAGTGTTGACCGTGATGTCGATCCCGGCGACCTCGGCAGCGTCGGAGACATTCTTCTCGGTGGTCGTGCCGGCCAGGGCGCACACCACCGCGCCGGTGATGTCGGCCAGTTCGGAGGAGGGCGAGAAGCCGTCGGCTGCCCGAGCCATGAGCTGCTGGCCGTCGTAGTAGATCGTAGGTCCGAAGTCCATGCCCACCTCGCTGTCGCGGCTCTGCGTCCAGGTGGTGCTGCGAAACAGCACATCGATGTGGCCAGTCTGCAGGGCCGTGAAGCGTTCCCCGGTGGTGAGAGACACAAACTCCAAGGCGCCGGCGTCGCCAAGCACGGCCGCCGCGACCGCGCGGCAGTAGTCGGCGTCGACCCCGACGACGCTGCCGTCGGGCTGGGTCTCGGAGAAGATCACCCTGGTGCCGGAGACGCCGCAGACCAGCCTGCCGCGCTCCTGCACTGTTCGGAGCAGGTCGCCGCCCCGGCTGGAGACCACCGCGTCGGTGGAGTCGCCGCCAGGGGCGGGAACGGGAGCGGCTTCGTCATCGGTGGCTCCTGCAGACGGGGTGGTCGCGACCGTCTCACCTCCGATCCCGTTGCCACTGCCGCACGCGGCGGTCACCAGAGCCGCAGCGAGCAGCAACAACGGCATCCACGGGATCCCAGCCGCTCGCATGTTCGGTCCGGCTACAGGTACTGGCCGGTCTGGACCCGCTCGATCGAGCGTCCCCCGGAGGCTTCCTCGTCGTGGTCGCTGGACACCAGCGTGCGCACGAACACGATGCGCTCGCCCTTCTTGCCCGAGATGCGGGCCCAGTCGTCGGGGTTGGTGGTGTTGGGCAGGTCCTCGTGCTCCTTGAACTCCTGGCGCACCGAGGCCAGCAGGTCGGCGGTGACGATGCCGCGCTCTCCTCCGGCTATCTCCCGCTTGATGGCCAGCTTCTTGGCCCGGCGCACCACGTTCTCGATCATCGCCCCCGAGGCGAAGTCCCGGAAGTACATGACCTCCTTGTCGCCGTTGGAGTAGGTGACCTCCAGGAACCGGTTGGCGTCGGCGGGGCGGTACATGTCCTCCACCGCCTGCTCGATCATGCCGCGCACGGCCTTGTCGGGGTCGCCGCCGCCGACGGTGTCGACAATCTCCGCCGCGATCGGCAGAGTCGGGACCAGGTAGCGGGCGAAGATGGCCGCAGCGGCCTCGGCGTCGGGGCGCTCGATCTTGATCTTCACGTCGAGGCGGCCCGGCCTCAGGATGGCGGGGTCGATGAGGTCCTCCCGGTTGGAGGCCCCGATCACGATGACGTTGCGCAGCGCCTCAACCCCGTCGATCTCGGCCAGCAGCTGGGGCACGATCGTCGACTCAATGTCGGAGCTGATCCCCGAGCCGCGGGTGCGGAACAGCGACTCCATCTCGTCGAAGAACACGATCACGGGCCAGCCCTGCTCGCTCTTCTCGCGCGCCCTCTGGAACACGAGGCGGATCTGGCGCTCGGTCTCGCCCACGTACTTGTTCAGCAGCTCCGGGCCCTTGATGTTCAAGAAGAAGCTGCGGGCGCTGGCGTCGCCCGACAGGTCCGAAACCTTCTTGGCCAGGCTGTTGGCCACCGCCTTGGCGATGAGGGTCTTGCCACAGCCGGGCGGGCCGTACAGCAGCACACCCTTGGGCGCGGGCAGGTCGTACTGGGCGAACAGGTCGTGGTGGACGAACGGCAGCTCCACCGCGTCGGTGATCTGCTCGATCTGGGAGTCGAGCCCGCCGACGTCGTCGTAGCTGATGTCGGGCACCTCCTCGAGGATGAGGTCCTC
>JAKZWH010000057.1:0-9889 GCA_047515615.1 Acidimicrobiales bacterium
CAACATCCCCTTCACCAGTATCGACAACCCGATCGACAGCCTGGGCGGCCCCGCGTGGATGCGCTGGGGGCTGAACGTGATCGTGGCCCTGGCCTTCGCGGCCGCGATCGGCTTGGTCGTGGAGCGGCTGGCCATTCGCCCAATGATCGGCGAGCCGCTTTTTTCCGTGGCGGTGATCACTCTTGGCCTGGAGATCATGTTCCGGGTGTTCAACAACGACGCGGTCGAGGTCGAATTCCGCCCGCTCGGAGTCCCGTGGCTGGCCAACGGGTTCAAAGTCGGCGACCGGCTGATCAACTGGAGCTTCATCGCGGCCATGGTGACCGCAGCGGTCGCTTTCATGGCCGTGTACTTCTTCTACCGGTCCCGGCTCGGGATCGCCATGCGCGCCGTCGCCTTCGATCAGGAGGCGGCCATGGCCCAGGGCGTCAGCGTGGGCCGGGTGTTCGCCATCGCTTGGGCCGCCGGCGCGGTGCTGGCCGCCGTCGGCGGCATCTTCGCCACCCAGCCGCCGGTCGCCCAGACTCTCTCGGTCGATCAGGAGACAGCCAACATCGCCTTCCGGGCCCTGCCGGCGGTGATCCTGGGCGGACTGGACTCTGCGAGCGGCGCACTCCTCGGCGGACTCATCGTGGGCGTGGCTGAGATCTACGCGGGGCAGTACGCGGCGGGCGAAGCCTCGTGGCTCGGAGCCGGCTACCCACTCATCGTTCCCTACATCGTGATGATCATCGGTCTGCTGATCCGACCCTACGGACTGTTCGGCACCCCCGAGATCAGGAGAGTTTGACGTGTCGGGCTGCTTGGCTCCTTCGCTCGCTCACTTCGGGAGGCGCTGACGCATGTTCGGTCGCCCCAACCTCTACACCGCCTATCGCCAAGAGATCCGGATGCTGCCCACCTGGACCCAGAGGTCCCTGTTCGCGGTCTTCATGGCGGTGTTGTTCTTGATGCCGTTCGATCTTCCCGTGATCAGCCACATACCTGTTGTCAGGTTCCTCGGTGACGGCGAGTGGCTGCGCCCGATGGCGCTGGTGATGGTGCTGGCCATCGCTGCTCTGGGTCTCAACCTGTTGAGCGGGCTGGCCGGCCAGGTCTCGCTGGGCCACTCCTTCTTCATGGGGGTTGGCGCCTGCGCGGCGGTGTACCTGGGAGGCACGAGCGGCGAGACCACTTGGGGTCATTCGCTTCCGATCTGGATCTGGCTGCCAGGAGCGGGCCTCACGGCGGCTCTGGTGGGCGTGATCGTCTCGCCGGTGGCGGTGAGGCTGCGAGGGCTCTACCTGGCCATCGTCACCCTGGGCCTCGTGTTCCTGGGGATCCACTTCGGCAACACCAGCTGGGGACGCAAAATCGCCGGCCCACCGGCACTGGGCCGCGAGTTCCAGGAGCTTGATGTGAGGCTGTGGAAGGAGGAGAAGCCGCTGATCAACGTCGGCGATGACGGCCGCTGGCTGTGGTTCGATGTCAGCGACGGCCAGAAGCGGTACCTGTTCCTGCTAGTGCTGACCATCGCTTTGGCGGTCGTGGCCAAGAATCTGACCCGTACCCGCACAGGTCGCGCCCTGCAGGCCATCCGCGACCGAGACATCGCGGCCGAGGTTATGGGAGTGCCCGAATTCCGCTACAAGCTGATGGCCTTCGCGGTGTCGTCGTTCTTCGCCGGACTGTCGGGCGCGCTGTTCGCGGCGCTGTCACAGCGGCTTCTGGCCACCGACTTCGGGCTGTTCCTGTCGGTGGAGTTCATAGCCATTCTTCTGATCGGCGGGGCTGGCACAACGGCGGGTCCGCTCATCGGGACCTTCTTCGTGGTGATGGTGCCGCAGTTCGTGGAGGCGTTCACCGAGTGGCTCGAGGACGCTGAGGGCGGGCTGACGGGCGCCCTGTCTCAACTCGTTCTCACCGAGGGCGGCGACTTCGGTATCATCAACACCGCCATCCAGACTCCGGGCTGGACCTTGAGCGTGTACGACTGGAACATCGTGCTGTTCGGCGCGCTCATCGTCGTGTTCCTGATCGTCGAGCCGCTGGGCCTGTTCGGGATCTGGGTACGCATCCGCAACTACTGGAAGCGATGGCCGTTTAGTTACTAACCCAGTCACTTGAACTGACCCAGTGACTTGTCCGGCGATCGTGTGACAAGATGTGAGCGCTACCCAGTGCTCCCTAACAAAACCAATCTGGAGGAGGAACCTACCGTGAGACGATTGAGATGGATCTTCGCCGTTGCGTGTGCCGTGGCCCTAGTGGCCTCGGCCTGCGGCGGCGATGCCTCGCAGGCTGAGGTTGACGCCGCGCAGGCGGCCGCGGACGAGGCCGAAGCGAGACTGGCTGAGGCCCAGACGGCGTTGGCTGCGGCCGAGGCGGTCATCGCCCACGACTTCGGCGTGGACCCCGAGACGATGACCATTCGCGTGGGCGTCAACACCGACCTGTCGGGCATCTTCGCGCCGCTGACCACCAAGATCACCGACGGCCACCTGGTCTACTGGGAGTGGATCAACGACAACGGCGGCATCCAGGGCTGGACGATCGAGCCCGTCGTTCAGGACAACGGCTACAACGTGACCACCCACCTTGAGAACTACGAGGTCATGGCGGGCGAGGGCGACGAGAGCGTGGTGATGTTCTCCACGTCGACGGGCTCACCCCACACCGCCTCCACGGCGCAGCTGCTGATCGAGGACAACATCGCGGCCATCCCGCTGTCGTGGTACTCGGGCTGGGCCGATCCCGCCATCGGCAAGAACGTGTTCGAGGTGCAGACCAACTACTGCATCGAGGCCATGAACGGCGCCACGTACATGTCGGAGACCTACGGCAACAATGTGGCCATCGCCAGCTTTCCCGGCGACTACGGCGAGGACGGCGCCGAGGGCGTGAAGGTTGCGGCGGAGGCGCTCGGCCTCAATGTCGTCTACGACGGCCAGGCCCAGGTCATTCCGGGCGGCGACCTGACGCCGGTCATCACCGGTATTGCCGAATCCGGCGCCGACTTCGTGTGGTTGACCACCAACCCCACCACCACAGCCACCCTGATGGGCGGCGCGGCCCAGGCCGGCTTCACCGGCCAATGGTCGGGCAACAGCCCAAGCTGGAACCCGGCCCTGCTGGGTATCGAGGGCTTCAGAGAGCTGGCCGATGCCGTTTACACCCACTCCACCTACACGGTGCTGTGGGATGTCGGGGAGGCAGAGGGCATGCAGGAGATGATTGCCGCCATGCGCCAGTACCGTCCGGACGCCCCGTTCGACGACGTGTACATCATTAGCTGGATCGAGGGTTACGTCGCTACGCAGATCCTCGACAGGGCAATCAGCAATGGCAACCTCACACGGGCCGGCGTGCTGGCTGCGGCCAACTCGATCACTGCCGATCTCAACGGCCTCGCCCCGAACCAGACCTGGCGTGGCAACCCCAACAACAACGTGGTGCGCGAGACCTACCTGTACGACGTTGACTTGTCGCTGTACACGCCGGGCGTGACGGTGTCCGAAGAGGGCGGTAACAGCGGATTCCGGCTCATCAAGGGCCCCTATGCCTCCGAGACCGCCCTGAACTGGCAGTACGAGCCCTGCTTCAAGGCTTCATAGCCGCATCCTGTAGTTGATCGAGGCGCGAGCCCGGCGGCGCTCCGGCCCGCCGGGCTCGTCTCGCGTCCCTAGATGCCGAGCGGATAGGCCGCGTCTTAGTCAGGGTGAGATCGAGCCCTCTTGGGGCACTGCCCAGGGCAGCTTGGACACGTGCTGGATCAGCTTGGCCCGCGGCAGCGGTATGTGCCCGATGGGTACGTCGATGACCACCGGGGCCTGACGCGCCAGCGCGTCGGGGATCAGCGTCTCCAGGTCCATGGGGTCGTCGGCCCGCAGGCCGACCGCGCCGAACGACTCGGCGAAGGCCACAAGGTCGGGGTTGACAAGGTCGGTCTCGTAGGCCCCGCCGAAGAACTCGTCGAGGTCCCGGGCCACGTTGCCGTAGGAGTCGTTCCTGAACACGATGGTCACCAGGTTGATCCCGTACTTGACGGCCGTCGAGAGTTCCGAGGAGTTGAACATGAACCCGCCGTCGCCGACGACGCACACCGCGGGACGGTCGGGCTGGCCTACCTTGGCGCCCAGAGCCGTGGGGAACGAGTAGCCGAGGTTGAAGGAGTAGCCGGAGTCGATGAATGTCTTCGGGTGGTTCACCTTGTAGTGGGTGCGGGCGTAGTAGCCGAACTGCGTGACCCCCCACACGATGGCGGCCTCGGCAGGGATCGTTCGCTGGAGCATCTCCAGGATCGGGTATTGGGGTTCCCTGTCGCGGATGTCGTAGTAGGCGATCAGGCGCCGCCCCGCCGCCACTGCATCTACGGGCGACGGCCGGTTCCCGGCCCCGGCTTCGACGAGGTGGGGAAGCAGCGCTTCGATGGTCGCCCGCGCGTCTCCGTGAAGGGGGATCGTGTTGGACTGGATGCGGGTGAGTTCGGCGTCATCGATGTTGATGTTGATCAGCGTCGACGTCTCGCCGGCCGGGTTGCCCAGGGAGAACCGTGTGCCGATGCCGATGACCACGTCGGCGGACTGCATCACCTCGAAGAGCTGGTTCATCTCGTGGTGTTCGCCCTCGGGGCTGAGGCACGACCCGTAGCACAGCGGATGGCGGTCGGGCAAGGCGCCCTTGCCACCGCCGGACGTGAGCACCGGGATGTTGGTCGTCTCGGCCAGCTTGACGAGGGCGTCCTCCGCGTCCGACCGGGAAACGCCCCCGCCCGCGAAGATCAGCGGCAGGCGGGATTCGGCGATCACTCGGGCCGCGTCGCGGAGCTGTTCAGGGCTCGGCACTATCCGAGACACCGGAGCGGGCTCCCGCAGGACCACCTCGTCTCTCTCGACCGCAGCCTCCGGTGGCATCTCGATCAGGACAGGCCGCGGCCGGCCGGTGCGCATCTGCCTGAACGCCTCGCGCACGGCGTCGGGAACATCCCGGGGCGTGAGCACCTGGCGCCGCCACTTGGTCACGTTGCGCACGGCGTCGGACTGGTCCAAGATCTCGTGGATGCCGCCGAGGTCCTTGCCGATCTGGCCCCGGGGTATCTGGCTGGCGATCACGAGCACCGGCGAGGACCGGGAGTAGGCGGTGGCCAAGCCGGCCGCAGCGTTGTAGAGGCCCACGCCGGGAACAACGAGGGCGACCCCCGGCCTTCCCGACACTCGGGCGTAGCCGTCGGCCATGTAGGTCGTGGCCTGCTCGTGGCGAGTGGTGACCATTCGGATTCCTGGCTCGTCCCGGATGCCGGCCACGATGCCGTACATCTGGATGCCGGGGATCCCGAAGACGACCTCGACCCCTTCTCTAACTAGTGCCTTCGCTAGGGCTTCGCCGCCGCTCATCTTCGCCATCGTCCCCCCGCTTCTGCTAGCTGAACCGGAGTGTATGGTGTGGCCCCTACACGAATCACGGCATCCCGGCAGTCGAATCGCATCCCCCACCCAATCTCAGAGTTCAATAGATGCTCGAAGTCGCAAACCTAGAGGTGGTCTACAACGAGGTGGTCCTCGTGCTGCGCGGGCTGTCGATCGAGGTGCCCGAAGGCAGCATCGTGGCGCTGCTCGGTGCCAACGGAGCGGGCAAGACGACAACGGTGCGCGCCATCACGGGGCTTCTCGACGTGCACGAGGGCGACATCACGAAGGGGTCCGTCACCTTCAACGGCACCGACATCTCCCGGGCCAAGCCGTCGCAGATCGTCGAGGCGGGCATCACCCAAGTGATGGAGGGTCGGAGGGTCTTCGCCGAGCTCACCGTTGACGAGAACCTCGAAACCGGTGCCTTCACTGTGCGCGACCGCAAGGCCAATGCCGCCTCCTACTCGCGGGTAATGGAGCTGTTCCCGCCCCTGCAGCCGCGCCGGCGCCACACGGCCGGGTATCTGTCGGGCGGTGAGCAGCAGATGCTGGCCATAGGGCGCGCTCTGATGGCCGACCCGAAACTGCTCATCCTCGATGAGCCCTCGTTGGGCCTTGCCCCGATGCTCATCGAGCAGATCCGCGACATCATCGTCGATATCAACGCCGACGGCGTGAGCGTCCTGCTGATCGAGCAGAATGCCATGATGGCCCTGTCCATCGCCGACTACGGCTACGTCATGGAGTCGGGCAAAGTCGTGATGGACGGAGAACCCAAGAAGCTGCTCGCCGACGAGGACGTGCAAGAGTTCTATCTCGGCCTTCGCGCCGAGGGCGAGCGCCGGTCTTTCCGGGACGTGAAGCACTACAAGCGGCGCAAGCGCTGGCTGTCATGACCGACTCGACCACCACGACCGATGCGGTGCCGGGCGAGGCGACCGACGCCCAGCCCCTGCTGCAGGTGGACGACATCTCGTTGCGCTTCGGCGGCGTCACCGCCATCGACTCGGTGTCGTTCGAGGTGCGCGACGGCGAGCTGTTCGCCATCATTGGCCCCAACGGAGCCGGCAAGACCTCGATCTTCAACTCGATCTCGCAGGTGTACCAGCCCCAGTCCGGCGACATCCGCTGGAAGGGCGCCTCGATCATGGGCACCCGCCCCGACCGGGTGGCCCGCCTCGGTGTGGCCCGCACCTTCCAGAACATCGAGCTGTTCCCTCAGATGACGGTGCTAGACAACCTGCTCACCGGCCGCCACATCCGCATGAGCGGTTCGTTCCTGGCCGGCGCGGTGTGGGTGGGCAAGGCCAAGCGCGAGGAGATCGAGCACCGCCGCCAGGTGGAGGACATCATCGACTTCCTGGAGATCGAGCGCTGGCGCAAGCACCCGGTGGCGCTGCTGCCCTACGGCATCCAGAAGCGGGTGGAGCTTGGGCGGGCCTTGGCCATGGAACCCGAACTGTTGATGCTCGACGAGCCCGTTGCCGGCATGAATCTGGAGGAGACCGAGGACATGGCCCGGTTCATCCTCGACATCCGCCGCGAGCTCGGCATCAGCCTGCTCATGGTGGAGCACGACATGGGTCTGGTCATGGACATCGCGGACCGGGTCATGGTCCTCGACTTCGGCCAGAGAATCGCGGAGGGCTCTCCGGCCCAGGTGCAGCGGGATCCCCGCGTGATCGCGGCCTACCTCGGCAGCACCGAGCTGGACGTTAAGGCTTAGCAGTGACTGAGCCCGCGATCCGGAGTGCGTCGGAGGCGTTGCTGGACGAGCGGCGCCAATTGCGTCCCGACGAGCTGGCCGCACTGGCCTCCGTGGACGACCCGACGGTTCCGTCCCTGGCTGCTCTGGCCCACGAGGTGCGCCTCGCCTGGGCAGGGCCAACGGTGGAAGTGGAGGGCATCCTGTCGGCCAAGACCGGGGGCTGTCCCGAGGACTGTCATTTCTGCAGCCAGTCGGCCGTGTTCGACACGCAGGTCAAGGCCACCCCGTTCCTCGACACCACCGAAGTGCTGGCGGCGGCCCGCGAGACCGCAGCGCTGGGGGCCAGCGAGTTCTGCATGGTGTTGGCTGTGCGGGGACCGGACCGCCGAACCATCGACCGGCTCATCGAGCTCACGGCGCTGGTGTCGGCGGAGACCGGCCTGAACGTGGCGGTGAGCGCCGGCATCCTCACCCGGGAGCAGGCCTTCGAGCTGGCTGCGGCCGGAGTGCACCGCTACAACCACAACCTGGAGACGAGCCGTTCGTTCTTTCCCAGGGTTGTCACCACCCACAGCTTCGACGAGCGGGTGGACACCTGCACGTACGTGCGCGAGGCGGGCATGGAGCTGTGCTGCGGCGTGCTGCTGGGCATGGGCGAAAGCATTGAGCAGCGCCTGGAGCTGATCGAGCAGATACGGGCGGTGGAGCCCTGCGAGGTGCCCATCAACTTCTTGAATCCCCGCCCCGGAACCCCGCTGCAGATCCGCAAGCCTGTCGGGGCGCTGGAGGCGATCCGCTGGATCGCGCTGTTCCGGCTGGCGCTGCCGTCGGTGATCCTGCGCTACGCCGGCGGTCGGGAGATCACCCTGCGCGACCTGCAGGCCATGGGCATGACCTCAGGAATCAACGCGCTGATTGTGGGCAACTATCTCACCACGCTGGGCCGTTCGCCCCAACAGGATCTGGACATGCTCGCGGACCTGCGCATGCCCATAGGCAGCCTGTCGGCCGCGGTTTGAGCGCGGAGACGGGGTATTGCCGCGGCTGCGGGCGCCGCGACTGCTCCGGCTGCCTGCCTGAGCTGGATCCGCCCCGCTATTGCGCTCGGTGCGGCGCCTGGCTGGCCACGTCGGTCACTCCCGCGGGCTGGACCGCCAAGTGCCGCAACTGTGGCATAACCCGCTCGCCCTAGCGCCCTGTTGGATCAGGTTTGTCAGGCTCGCAGAACCTCGACGACCTCGCGACAGGCCGCGCAGCGATGCACGGCCCGGCACCGTGCCGGGCCGAACGGCGACTGCTCCACCAGGGCCGCCGCGCCGCATCGGGGGCATTCGGCAGGTCTGCCGGGCAGGGCCACCGACACCGTGAAGTCGCGTGCCATGACGGCCCGGGCGTGCTCGCTTAGCATCGACGTGTCCCAGGCCTCGGCGCTGCGCCGCACCTCCACATCGGTGATGCCGTCCAGCGCCCCAACCGCCCTGGCGATCTCGGACGAGATGACATCCAGGGCCGGACAGCCGCTGAAAGTGGTGATCAGCTGCACCTCGACCCGCCCGTCGACGACCTCGGCCGCGGTGATCATGCCCATGTCGACCACGCTGACACCGGGATACTCGGGATCGTCCACGCCGCGCAGGGCATCAAGCACCTCCGTCACGCCGATCGATCGGCCGTCGCCGGTCACGCTCCAAACCCTACGGCCGCCCGCAGGCATGCGGATCACCCGCTACAGCAACGAGTACGTGAAGCAGGACCCGTCAGGGCCCGACTCCGGGAACCGCGGCCGACAACTAGCCAGCCGCGGGTCGCAATTCGTGAGCTTGACCTCTGAAGAGGGCCACCAACTGCGGCGCGCCCGGGTCGCCGTCCGCGCCGGTTCGAGTGACGGTCACGTCGTAGCCTCCGCCTGAACGGTTGCGGTAGCGCTCCACGCACACCGCGGTCAGTTCGTCCCCTGCCGACGCGGGCCGTACGAACTGGATGGAGGCGCCCGACGACACGGTGAGGCGGCCGCGGCTGTTGCAGGCGCACTGGAAGGCCGTGTCGGCCAGGGTGAAGAGCACGCCTCCGTGGCATTTTCCCGCGCCGTTGAGCATGTCGTCTCGAACCGTCATACGAGCGGTGGCGCGCCCCAGAGTGGCCTCGGTCAGCTCGATGCCAAGCTCTTGGGCCGGCCGGTCGTGATCGTGCAGCCGCCGGGCGTGGCTCTCGGGATCGGTGCCGTCATGAACGAGTTCCGGCTGGGTGCTTGGCGAAGTGTCGGGCATCTGCGGCACACTACGCGGCGTGTCGAGTTCAGACAGGCCCCCGGAGTCGGCTGTCGAGGCCCACGGCGACCCGCCCGGGAGCAAGCTGCCCAGCGCCCCGAAGTTCCGCACTGATCGCAGCCATTACCAGGCTGCGCTCGAACAGTGGATGCGGCGGGCCTTTCCATCCAGGCCGGGCCTCACCGTGGTCGACATCGAAGTTCCGGTGAGCACCGGGTTCTCCAACGAGACGGTGATCCTCGACGCGGCCTGGCGTGAGGACGGTTCCGATCGCCGGGAGCGCTACGCCGTGCGCATCGAGCCCGCCGACGGAGGCATGTTCCCTCCCCAGACGCCGCACTGTGCCGTGTCGGTCGAGGTCCAGTACCGGGCGATGAGGGCGGTGGCGGAGGCTGGCGTGGCGCCGGTACCGCCGTTGTTCGGCTACGAGCCCGACCCCGCGGTGTTGGGCGCCCCCTTCTTCGTGATGGGCTTCGTGCCCGGGCGGATCCCCGCCGACGTTCCCCGCTACACCGAATCGGGCTTCG
>JAKZWH010000058.1:0-2984 GCA_047515615.1 Acidimicrobiales bacterium
TGGCTGCCGGCGCCCACCATTCGTGTGGTCTGCGCTCGGACGGCTCCGTCGACTGCTGGGGCAGGAACGACCTGGGGCAGGCAAGTCCCCCGACGGGGCGTTTCACGGCACTGTCCGCCGGGTTGGGACACTCCTGCGGGCTGCGAACCGACGGTTCCATTGACTGCTGGGGCGTGAACTGGAACGGCAGAGCCGATCCGCCCGGAGGCCAGTTCAGTGAGGTGGCCGTCGGCGACGAGTTCTCGTGCGGTTTGCGTGGCGACGGCTCGATCGCCTGCTGGGGCCGTCCCCACGAGGGCCAAGTCCCAGCCGGCCGATTCAGCACCATCGCCGTGGGACAGCGGCATTCGTGCGGTGTGCGCGTCGACGGCACTATCGCTTGCTGGGGGGCGAACTGGGCCGGCCAAACAGATCCTCCTGAGGGTCGATTCAGCGCCGTCGCCGTCGGACTCGGCCATTCGTGCGGTGTGCGCGTCGACGGCACTATCGCCTGCTGGGGCTCAAACGGGCTGGGGAAAGCGGAGGCCCCGCCAGGCCAGTACGTCGCAGTGGCAGCTGGCGAACGACACTCGTGTGGACTGGCCTCAGAGGGCGCTGTCGTTTGCTGGGGCGGCGACTCGATAGCCCAAACGGGCGCACCCTCCGGGCAGTTCACCAACATCGACGCGGGCCGCCTCCACTTGTGCGGTGTGAGCGTCGACGGCTCGCTCTCCTGCACGGGCGGGAATCCGAACGGCGAGCTCAACGTCCCTGAGGGCGAGTTCACTGAAGCGGCTGCCAGCGACTGGTTCTCCTGCGGGCTGCGCGTCGACGCCACGGCCTCGTGCTGGGGTTTCGACGCGCACGGTGAGACGTTCGTACCTCGGGATCGGTTCAGCGCAATCGCCGCCGGGTACCTGCACTCGTGCGGGCTGCGAACCGACGGCACTGTCACATGCTGGGGCGATCAGCCCGGCGCCCCCGACGGCCAGTTCCAGGCGGTGACCGTGTCGGTTGGCGGTTGGCATTCGTGCGGGCTGCGAACCGATGGCACCGCCACATGCTGGGGCAGCGACCGAAGCGGCCAGTCGGACGCCCCACACGGGCGGTTCAAGGCCGTCGCGGCCGGGAGAGAGCATTCGTGCGGTCTGCGCGCCGACGGCACGGTCATCTGCTGGGGCGCCGACCGGTACGGCCAGACAGACGCCCCGGCGGGTACCTTCACGACCCTCTCGACGGGAGTCAACCACTCGTGCGCGGTGAGCACCGAGGGCATCGTCGCCTGCTGGGGCGACAACTTCTACGGCCAATCGGGTGCCCCTGAAGGTCAGTTCCGGGCGGTGACGGCCGACTGGGATTACTCCTGCGGGCTCCGAACCGACGGCACCGTCGCCTGCTGGGGGCTCGCTCGGGTCGTGCCCCCTCCCTCCGACGTAGTGACGGGCACGGAGTCCACTCTTGTTGACCGGGACGAGTGCCGGCAACGGGGTACACGGGGTAGCACGACGGCCGGGTTCCCTCTGCCTCTGTCGGCTTTGCCCTCCACCGGGACGCTGCGCGTGGCCGTGCTGTTCGTGGACTTCCCCGACGCCGTCGCCCCCCATTCGACCCTCCATGAGGCCGAACTTGGCCTTCCCTTCATGGATAGGTTCCTCGAGGCGTCGAGCTACGGTCAGCTCCGCGTCGAGGCGGTGCCGCACCATGGCTGGCTGCGGGCCGAGCACGGCTATGGCCACTATCTCCACGGCTCCTCGGTCGGGAGCGAGTCGGTCGCGCTCGGAATCGCCGAGGAGGCAATCGGGCTTGCCGACGCCGCCTTCGACTTCAACGGGATCGACGCCTTGATGATCGTCCATCCCAGCTCCCACTTCGGCGGAGGCTCGACGGCGCAGGAGCGGGTCGACACGCAGGAGGGGACCGTCCGGACCCTGCTCGTCAACACGTTCCGGGTGGACGGGCCCGAGGTCGGTCGGGAATGGGGGGCTATCGCGGCCCATGAACTGCTGCACAACCTCGGGTTGGTCGATCTGTACGCCTACGACGCGAGTCGTCACGAGGCGCCCGCGGACACCGGGCACGAGGCTTGGTTCCTCACCCAGTTCGGCCCGATGCGCCTGAGTGCCTACAGTCCCGCGGATCCGGGCGGCTATCGCCGGGCGATCGAGATGCTGGCCTGGAGCCGCTGGCAGCTCGGTTGGCTCGCTGATCCGCACGTGCAGTGCGTTGTCTCGTTCCCTGCAACGGTCGCTCTCAGCCCTGTCGCCGACCCGGGCGACGGGATCGCCATGGCCGGGGTGCCACTGTCGGATACCGAGGTGATCGTCATCGAGAGCAGGCGCAGCACCGGTTACGACTCGGAAAGCGCGCTGTTGGCCGAAGGGGTGCTGGTGTACACAGTCGATGCCGGGGTCAGTTCGGGCCTGCTGCCCATCAATCTCGCCGGCGACCCCGGCAACGCCCATCTCGACGACTACCCGCTCCTGGCCGTGGGTGAGAGCGTGACCGTGCGGGGCTACACGATCACTGTCGTGGCCGACGACGGCGACACTCACACCGTCACGATCGCGAAGACTGGCGACGGCTAGCACGGGCGGGCGGCGGTCGGGCCGCAGCTAGCGTGCTCGGCCATGAGCTCGTATCGATCCATCTCGTCGTGGGATGACTTCCCGGTCCACCAGACCTCGGAGTACGTGCGCCATCCGGCGACCTCGGACCGCAACTTCTACGACCGCTACTACTTCAACCTGCACCCGTCGGGCGGCGACTACTTCGCCATCTTCGGGCTGGGCCATTACCCCAATTTGGGCACAACCGACGCCTACTGCGCGGTCACCCGCGGCGACGACCACTACGTTGTCCGGGCTAGCAAGCCCCTCACCGACCGGGCCGACATCTCGGTGGGGCCGGTGCGCATCGAGGTGATCGAGCCGCTTCGCAAGCTGCGGGTGATCGTGGAGCCGGGACGGCCCGCCGATTCGCAGCTGGCCATGGACGTCACCTGGACC
>JAKZWH010000059.1:0-3343 GCA_047515615.1 Acidimicrobiales bacterium
GCGCCGTTGCTCATGGTGCCGGCTCCTTGTCGTGACCGCTTCGGTGTCCTTCAGCCTCGGCCCCGATGGGTCCGGGGGCTTGGCAGGACACTCATCCTCTCATCTACTATAAGAAAGTCGGTTCTGCTATCGGCAGATCCGAGGAACCGGGACCGGCTCCGCCGGGCCTGATCGGACCTGACGAGAGGGAGTGCGCCTTGGCCGAGACCGCAGTCCTCGCTCTCGGCGGCAACGCGCTGACCCGCGAGGACCAGCGGGGCACCCTGGAGGAGCAGTACGCCAACGCGCTCGCCATGGCCCTGTCGGTTCGCTCGCTGATCCGCAAGGGCTGGAACGTCGTCATCGTCCACGGCAACGGTCCCCAGGTCGGCAACCTCGCCATCCAGCACGAGGGCTCGATCGACTTGGTGCCCGCCCTGCCGCTGTTCACCCTCGGAGCCATGACGCAGGGGCAGCTGGGAAGCCTCATCTGCCTGGCCCTCAACGAGGCCTGCAAGCAGGAGATCTCGGGGGCGGTGTCCATCATCACCCACGTCGAGGTCGACCCCAATGACCCCGGGCTGTCGCACCCAACCAAGCCGATCGGTCCCTTCTTCGAGCGATCCGAGGCCGATTCTCTGGCAGCCAAGAGGGGCTGGACCATGGTCGAGGACTCCGGGCGCGGCTACCGGCGGGTGGTCCCGTCGCCGCGGCCGATGGCCCCCATCGAGGCCGACGCCATATCGGCGCTGATCGACCTCGGCTACATAGTCATCGCCGGCGGCGGGGGCGGGATCCCGGTGGCGCGTTCCGCCGACGGCGCCTACCGGGGCGTCGACGCGGTCATCGACAAGGACTACGCGGCGGAGCGCATCGCGGACGCGGTGGCGGCCCAGGCGCTGGTGATGGTCACCGGCGTGGCCGCAGTGCACCTCCACTTCGGCACGGCCCGACAGCAGGCGGTGGCCGAGATGACCGCGTCCGAGGCCCGGCTCCACCTCGCCGACGGCCAATTCCCTCCGGGAAGCATGGGGCCCAAGGTCGAGGCGGCCATCGAGTTCGTGGAATCGCCGGGGCGGGTCTCGGCCATCACCACGCCCGAACTGGTCTACGCGACCCTCGACGAGCCCGGCGGCGTGATAGCGGGGCCCCGGGGCACCCGCATCGTGCCCGACCCTGTGCCTGCGCTGCTCTCATGACAGGCCCGGGCCGGTGTGGACCCGTATCGGCCCGCGCCAAGGGTGAGACGGTGACGGTCGGCGCCAGCCGCTCGGCCTCTTAGCGTGATGCCATGACCGCCAGAGCGGAAGTGGTCGCAGACTGCTACGTCGACAGCGTGCGACTGCTGGAGGCCACCCGGGCGATGCGGGAGGTGCCCGGCGTGGACTGGGCCTGGGCGCTGATGGCCACGCCGGCCAATCTCGAGGCCCTGGCCACCGAGGGTGTGACGGAAGGGCTCGCCGACGCGGCGGCCAACGATCTGGTCCTGGCGGTCAGGGGCGCCGACGAGCATCTGTCGGCGGCTCTGGAGAGGGCCAGAGCGGTGCTGTTCGAGGAGGCCGCGCCCCGCGGCACCGGCGCCGCGCCAGCCGACGCGCGCCCCGCCAGCCTCGATGAGGCTCTGGCCGCGGCACCGGGCGCCAACGTCGCCATCGTCTCGGTCCTCGGCCCGTACGCGGCCCTCGAAGCCCACAAGGCGCTGAGCCGCGGCCTCGACGTGCTGCTGTTCAGCGACAACGTGCCCCTGTCCGACGAGATCGACCTGAAGCGCCGGGCCCGCTCGCTCGGCCGGCTGGTCATGGGGCCGGGCGCGGGCACCGCGGTGCTGGCCGGCGTGGGCCTCGGCTTCTCGAACCGGGTGGCGCGCGGGCCGGTGGGGGTGGTGGCCGCGGCCGGCACCGGCGCTCAGGAAGTGATGACGCTGCTCGACCGGTGGGGATCGGGCGTGTCCCATGTCATAGGAGTGGGCGGCCGCGACCTGTCCGCTGCGGTCGGAGGGGCCATGGCCGAGGCGGCCATCGAGGCGCTCGACCGCGACCCGGGGACCGAGTTGACGCTGCTGGTGTCCAAGCCGCCCGCGGCCGCGGTGGCCGAGCGGCTGCTGGGCCGTCGGTGGAGCAAGCCGGTGGTGGCCGCCCTGATCGGGCTGGACCAGCCGGTGGACGCGGCGCCCGGAGTGACGGTGTGCAGCACGCTCGAGCAGGGAGCAGCGGCCGCACTGGCCCGGCTCGGCTGTCCCCAGCCCGATCCCGTCGGCTCCATCGACGCGGAGGTCGCCATGCTCACCACCGCCCTCAACCCCTCCAGAAGGCGCATGGTGGGGCTGTTCAGCGGGGGCACCCTGGCCTACGAGGCGATGGTCATCGCCAGCCGCCACATCGGGCCCGTGTACTCCAACACACCGCTCGAGCCGTCGTGGGCACTGCCCGGTCCCCCCGACGCCCACGTGTGCCTGGACCTGGGCGAGGAAGAGTTCACCCGCGGCCGGCCCCACCCCATGATCGACCCCGAGGCGAGAGTCGAGCTGCTGCGCGAGCAGGCCTCGGATCCGACCGTGGCCGCCGTGCTGCTCGACGTGGTCATCGGCGACGGCGCCCATCCGGACCCCGCCGGGGTGCTGGCTCCCGCCGCGGCGGAGCTGGTCGCGGCGGGCGCGGCCGTGGTGGCCTACGTCCTGGGCACCGACCGGGACCCGCAGGGCTTCGAGCGTCAGCGCGACGTCATGCGCAGGGCGGGCTGCATCGTCGCCGACACCGGCGCCAGAGCAGCCCTGGCCGCCGCCGCACTCGTCAACCGCGATCCCGCCCTCGTCCACCAAGACCTGTCGGCGGGCCGCTCGGCGTGAGGTTGCCGGACCGGATCGCCATCGCCACTTACTCGGTCAGGCCCCGGGGAGGGGCCGTCCACAGCGTGGAATTGGCGGAGGCGCTGGATGCCGAGGGCGCGGACGTGACCCTGATCGCGCTCGGTGACCCCGACGAGGGCTTCTTCCGGCCGACCAGCGTGCCCGTGCACATCATCGAGGCTCCGCCCCGGGCCGAGACCCTGACCGAGAGGGTGTTCTCGCACATCGACGCCCTTACGTCCGGGTTGGCCGACCTTGGCGACCGCTTCGAAATCGTGCACACCCAGGACTGCATCTCGGCCCGAGCCGCGGCCAGGGTGCGCGACCGCGGTGGCGGATTCCGGCTGTTCCGGACGGTGCACCACATCGACGACTTCACCACGCCCGCTCTGGTCGAGTGCCAGGACGCGGCCATACTCGAGCCTGATCGGGTGCTCGTGGTGAGCGAGCCCTGGAGGCGGCGGCTGCTCGACGACTACGGGGTCGAGGCCGCGGTGGTCACCACCGGCGTGAGGGCCG
>JAKZWH010000060.1:0-8577 GCA_047515615.1 Acidimicrobiales bacterium
ACCACTACGATCCTGGGCCCGTCAACCTCGGGCTGTGGGGCGAGCTTAACGCCCGCTGGTCGCTCAACTCACGACAGGTGGGGCAGGTGGTGGTGGCGGCATGGACCGACGAGCTCGCCTCCCCGCTGGACGCCGAGGTTCATGCAGGCCGGACGCTGCTCGTGGCCCGGGCCGCGATCGAGCCCGACGGTGGAGTTCTCAGTGATTTGGCGGTGCCCCGTGAGATCGTGCGGGGCCCCGGAGCCCTGGGCTCTGACTTCAGGATGCTGGACGGATGGGGAGGCGGCGCCATGGTCCGCTTCGTGCTGCCCGGCGACGCTCGCGGTGACGAGCTCGTGCTCGCGGTTCCTCGGGGCCAGCGACGGGTCGAACTGTGGACCGGGGCCGAATGGCGTCACGTCGATCTGAAAGAAAACCGGAGCGCAGTGTTCCGGCTGCCGCCGGAGGGCATCGACAACGGCCGCGTCTACGTGAAGGCCCTGTTCGACTTCGAGCGCGGTTTCCCGTCGCTGCGAGAGTTGGCCGTGCGCAGCCGCCAGCTCGACGACGAACTATCGGTGCTGTCTTTCGCGGCCGCCGATGCCGCCTCGGGCGGTCAAGTTGGCGTTGCCGGATGAGCGTCACCGCCCCAGTCGAGGTCGCCCGTTCCGAGATCACGGCCGCGGTCACCATCACGAGCCTGCACAAGCGCTTCGGCAAGTTCGTCGCGGTGGACGACTTGAGCCTGGAAGTCCCGGCCGGGGCCATCTACGGCTTGATCGGACCTAACGGAGCGGGCAAGACCACCACCTTCGCGGTCATCGCGTCCGTGCTGGCGCCCAGCTCGGGCAGCGTGTCGGTTCTCGGCCACGACCCCGTCGCCTCGCCAAAGGAGGTCCGCCGGGTCTTGGGCTACATGCCCGACTCGCTCGGCGTGTACGCCGACCTCGACGTGGACGAGTACCTGCGCTTCTTCGCGGCGGCCTACAAGATCCCGGTGCGGTCCCGGCCCGGCCTGCTCGACGGCCTGCTGGAGCTGGTAGCTCTGGAAGGCAAGCGCACCGCCCGGGTGGACAGCCTGTCGCGGGGAATGAAGCAGCGCCTGAGCCTGGCCCGAGCGCTCGTGCACGATCCGGAGGTGCTGATACTGGACGAGCCCGCCAGCGGCCTCGACCCGAGGGCGAGGTCGGAGCTGCGGGCCCTGCTCGTTCAGCTCTCCGAGATGGGCAAGACCATCGTCATCAGCTCGCACATCCTCTCCGAGATCGAGGACGTGTGCAGCCACATCGCCATCATGCAATCCGGGCGGATCGTGGCGGCGGGCAATGCCGAGGAGGTCTCCAGCCTGCTGACCGGCGGCCGCCGTCTCCGAGCCCGCTTTGCGGACGGGACGGTCGAGGAGTTCACCGCCGAGAGCGCACAGGAGCAGGCCGCGCTGCTGCGAAGGCTGGCCAACGAAGACACCCGTTCGCTGGTGGAGTTCAGCCGGGTCGGCGGTCTCGAAGAGATTTTCTTGAGCCTCACCCACGGGGGCGACGAATGAGCCGTCTCGCGGCCTGGGTCAATCCCGTCCTCGCCCGTGAGCTGACCGAGCGGATGCGCGGGCTGCGGTCGACGGTGATGCTGTCGGCATACCTGGTCGTGTTGGGCCTGGTCGTCGTCCTCGTCTATCGCAGCGAGTCGGACGCGGCCGGCAGCTTCGGCGCGTCGCCGGTGACGGAGCTGGCCACGGCCGGAGAGGGGATCTTCGAGTGGACGCTGCTCTTCGCGATGCTTCTGGTCCTGTTCCTGGTGCCCGGCTTCACCGCCGGAGCCGTCGCCGGCGAGCGTGAGCGCCAGACTCTTGTGCCCCTGCAGGTGAGCTTGCTGAGCCCGCGCAGCATCGTGTTGGGCAAGATCGGGTCGTCGGTGGCCTTCACCCTGCTGCTGGTGCTGGCCACGCTGCCCCTGCTTACGGTGGCCTACCTGATCGGCGGGGTGACACTCGGCGACGTCGTGCGGGGAACGGGCATGGTGATGTTCACCGCGGTCGGGATCGCAGCGCTCTCGGTGGCCTGCTCGACGTTCATGAGGCGCGTCCAGACAGCCACCGTGCTGTCGTACGGGGTGGTCCTGCTGCTGTGCGGGGCGACCTTCGCGGCGTACTTCGTCGCCGAGCGGATCGACTCCGACGGAGGCTTCGAGCCGACGGATCCTCCCCGGCTCATTCTGGCTGCCAACCCGATCGTGGCCCTTGCCGACATCACCGTTGATGGGCCCGAGGCGTCCGCCGAAGAGTTCTTCGCGCCGTCGTTCGGGTTGGGCTACTACGGTGGCAGCGACGGCCCGCTCAGCGGGCTCAAGGAGCTTGTGACCCTTGATGGGGTCGAGTTCCGCCGGTTCTCTGAAGATGGTGCCTTCCGAGTCGACTTCGGCGCGGCCGCCGCCTTCGGCCCCGACGTCGAAATCTCCGTCGTGGCTGCTCGAGATGGCGGACTGCCCGGCCGGCGCAGCCTGCCGCTGTGGGCCCAGCACATGCTGATCATCGGCGCCATGGCCGTGCTCTCGGTGGTCCTGTCGTCCATTCGGTTGCGGACACCGGCCAAGACGGAGCGCTGACCGCGGTGAGGAACTAGATGGCGGTGCCGGATCAGGCGGTGACGCTGGATCAGGCAATGGTGCCGGATCGGGCGGCGATGTCGGGTCAGACGATGGCGCCGGACCGGGTTGGGGAGTTCCTCGCCGTTGTGAGGCGGCGCATCAGGCTGGCGTGGCTGGTGGCCGCCGCCCAACGCTGGGCGCCGGCCGCGTCCGGGACCGCGCTGGTTCTCGTGCTGGCATCCCGTCTCGTCTCGTGGCCGTGGCTGGGGCTCTCGGCCTTGCTTGTCGGCGCGGGCACCGTGGTCGCCTTGATGGCGAGATGCCTCACCCTCCCGGTGAGCGTGGCGGCCGCAGCCCGCTCAGCGGACCGTGCTCTGGCCACCAACGACGCCCTGTCGACATCGCTGCAGTTCGCCGGCCTGGCCGGCGTCTTCGGCGACGGGATCAGGGCCCGGGCCGACGCGGCCGCCCGGCGGGGCGACGTCCGGGTCGCCATACCGATGAGGGTGGGATGGCGGCCGCCGCTGGCCGTGGCCGCGGCATCGCTGGCCGCGGTGGGTGTAGCGCTCTTCATCGATCCGGCCTCGCAGGTGGTGAGCCCCCGAGACATCGAGCGCGCCGCCCTGGCCGAGGAGGCGGAGGGGTTGCGGGCAAGGGCCGAGGAGCTCGCGGGCAACCCTCTCGCGTCCCCCGATCAGGCTGCACTGGCCGAGCAGCTGCAGCAGTTGGTGGAACAGCTCGAGCAGGCCACCGACCTCGACGCGGGCCTGGCCGCCCTTGAGCAGGCTCGCAGTGAGCTCGAAGCGAGTGTCAGCGACTACTTCCTAGCCGAGAAATCAGCCGTGCAGGGATTGAACCGCTCGTTGGAGGCGCGGCCTCTGGCGGAGGGGCAGGGCGGCGCAGCCGCACAACTCGAAGCGCTCGGTGAGGCGTTGGCAGGACTGTCAGACCAGGAGCGGGCCGAGCTGGCCGAGCGCCTCGAAGCGCTGTCCGCCACCCAGACCGCTGGAAATCCGGTCGCCGCAGGCGCGCTCGCGGCGGCCGGCGAGGCTCTGGCGTCGGGCGACCTCGGCCAGGCGGCCGCCGCGCTGGGCGAGGCCGCCGCAGCTCAGCAAGCGGGCGAGGCCTCGCTGTTGGACCAGACGGCCCGGGTCAACACAGCAGACCTGCTCGGCGATGCCTCCGCCCGACTAGAGAGCGGCCAGGGCCAAGGTCAGGGGCAGGGGCAGGGCCAGGGTCAGGGTCAGGGGCAGGGGCAGGGGCAGGGTCAAGGCGCGGGGATGCCGGCGGGTTCGGTGACCGGGGTGAGCGGGGGCACCGGCCAGGGACGGGGCGGGCAGGGCACGGCCAGCGGGCGCGGCGACAGCACCGTGACCGGCGACAGCAGCGCCCCGACGGTGTGGGTGCCGGGCGGGGCGACCGACGAGCAGCGGGTGGGCGGCACCTCCACGTCCGACGAGTCGTCGATCATCGGGCAGGGCCAGGCGCCAACCGGCACCTCGGGCGCACGGGTGCCGGTGGACTCGGTGCTCAGCGACTACCTCGACGAGGCAGTCGAGAGCCTGGACCGGGGCCAGGTCCCGCCCGCGTCCCGTGCCTTGGTGCAGCGGTATTTTGACATCATCGCGGGATTCTGAGCGCCACGATGAGCAGGACACGCACAAGGCCAAGGATTGAACCGTTCGACTCGGGAGCCTCGAAAGAAATGAAGGGCGAGGAAGCAGATGACTGACATGAACCCGGATCGCTACGCGGCGGTGGCCGCGGCCATCAAGGCCCAGGTGGGCAAGGTCATAGTCGGCCAGGCCGACGTCGTCCGCGGCGTGCTCGTCTGCCTGCTGTGCGAGGGGCACGCCCTGCTCGAGGGCGTCCCCGGGCTGGGCAAGACGATGCTGTTGCGCACGCTGGCCGACGCAGTAGACGTCGAATTCGCCCGGGTTCAGTTCACGCCCGACCTCATGCCCGCCGACATCGTGGGCACGCAGGTGCTCGAGTCCGCCGAGCACGGCGGCCGCGACTTCCGGTTCCGGCCGGGGCCGGTGTTCGCCAATCTCGTTCTCGCCGATGAGATCAACCGGGCCACGCCCAAGACGCAGTCGGCGCTGCTGGAGGCCATGCAAGAGCAGTCGGTGACCGTCGGCGGGGTCACCCACCCGCTGCCCCGGCCATTTCTGGTGATGGCAACCCAGAATCCGCTGGAGATGGAGGGCACCTACCCCCTGCCGGAGGCCCAGCTCGACCGGTTCCTGCTCAAGATCCATGTGCCCATGCCGCCCGCGGAGGAACTGATGACAATCCTGGAGCGAACCACCGGAACCCACCGGGTGCGGGTCGAGCCCGCGGCCGGCGGCCACGACATCGCCGCGATGGTGGCGCTCACCCGGCAGGTGCCCATCGCCGACCACGTCGCCCGCTACGCGGTCGATCTGGTGGTGTCCAGCCATCCTCAGCACGCCTCCGCGCCCGAGCTGGTGCGCCGCTACGTCCGGTTCGGCTCCTCGCCGCGGGGTGCCCAGTCGATCGTGCTCGCGTCAAAGGCTGCTGCTCTGCTGGACGGCCGGCCCTCGTGCTCGGTCGCCGACGTCCGAGCGATCGCCCACGGCGCCCTGCGCCACCGGCTGGTGCTCGGCTACGAGGCGGCTGCCGACGGGGTGAGCGCCGACCAGCTGGTCGACGCCATCCTCGACTCCGTTCCCGAGCCCGGCTCCGGCATCCTGGGGGCGCCGTAGTGGCTCTGCTGCCCGCGGCGCTGCTGGGCCGGCTCGAGCGGCTCCAGATCGGCACCCGGCGGCCTCTGGCCGGCCATCTTGCGGGCGAGCACCGCTCGCCCCGCCACGGCTCGTCGCTGGACTTCGCCGACTATCGCACCTACCACCCCGGCGACGACTTCCGCCTGATCGACTATCACCTGCTGGCTCGCCTCGACGCGCTGCTCATCAAGCTGTTCGAGGCAGACGACGAGCTCGACGTCAGGCTGCTCATCGACACCTCCGCGTCGATGGGCTCCGACGGCAAGCTGCTGCACGCGCAGCGCTTGGCCGGGGCGGTCGGATTCGTGGCCCTGGTGCGGCGCGACACGGTCAGCGTGAGCACGTTCCCGACCGGCGGGCCAGCGCCTCGCTTCGTAGGCCGCCAGGCTGTCGCGCCTTTGTTCCGTCACCTTGAGGGTCTCTCGGCCGGCGGTCCCACCACCGTCGCTCAGGCGGTGCTGCATCACTTGTCGAGGCCCGGCCGGCCCGGGCTGACGGTGCTCTTGTCGGATCTGCTCACGCCGGACTGGGAGCGAGGCATCACCCGGCTCCCGGCCCGAGGGGGAGACCTCGCCGTGATTCACGTCCTGTCGCGCGCCGAGCTGGAACCGGAGATGCACGGCGACCTGGAGGTCATCGACCGCGAGACCAGGGAGCGCCTGGCGGTGAGCTTGTCGCCCGAGACGCTCGCCGAGTACCGGGCCGGCGCGCTCGCGTGGGCCGACGAGGTGGCGGCCCGCTGCCGCCATGTGGGCGCCGCCTACACGCGGACCCTGGCTGGCGACGATCTTGAGTCTGTGCTGCTGAGCGGCTGGCTCCAAGCAGGCGTCTTCAGATGAGGTTCGCCGACCCGGCGTCCGCTGCGTTCGGGATGCCGCGGCGACACGGGGCCTGATTCGGTGGAGTTCGCCAACCCGGCCGGACTGTGGTGGGCGCTGCTGGCTGTGCCGGTGGTGCTGCTCCATGTGCTCAGACCGAGGCGGCCTCCACGCGTGGTCAGCTCCACGCTGTTGTGGCGGGCCGTCGAGCGCCCGGTCACATCGGCCTTGCCGTTCCGCATGCTGCGGCCCTCCTGGCTTCTGCTGCTCCAGCTGCTCGCCGTCGGCCTGCTGACTGTTGCCATCGCCGATCCGGTGCGGGTCGAGGCAACCCCGCTGGCCGAGCACACGGTGTTCCTTATCGACGGCTCCGGATCGATGCTCGCACTCGATGGTCAGCCCGACCGGATCGCCGACGCCAGAGCCCGAGCGGTCCAGGTGCGTCGGGAGCTGCCCGCCGGCGGTATCGCCAGCGTGATCGAGGTCGGCCCACAGCCCCGGGTGCTGCTGTCGGCCAGTGCAGACGCCGGCGCCTTCGACGAGGCGGTGGCGGCAACGCGGGCCAGCCCGGGCCGGGCTGACTTCGCGGCCGCCTTCGCGCTGGCCGAGGGTCTTGAGACTGCCGACGCGCCCATCGGTTTCGTTCTGGTGTCCGACGGCGGGCTGAACGAGGAGGAGCAGCGGCTGCTGCCGCCAGGCACCACCTACGAGCAGGTCGGGTCGGGTGCCACCAACCGAGCGGTCACCGCGCTCGACGTCGAGGCCCGCCCGACCCAACTCCATGTCCGGGTGACGGTCGCCAACACTGGCGGCCCCTCCGCCGTCCAGACTCTGCGACTCGATGTGGACGGGCGCACGCGCCAGCGCGTCGAACTGGATCTCGCCGCGGGCGAGATCCGGGTGTACGAGACCGACCTCACCGCCGGTGACCGGGTCGACGCGTTCCTCGAGGGCGAGGACCTGCTCGCCGCCGACAACCGGCGAGCCGCGGTGAGCCGCCGCCGCCAGCCCATCCGGGTCCAAGTGGTGGGCGAGCCCGACCCGTTCCTCGACGCGCTGCTTCAAGCAGTCGACGGGCTCACGCTGGTTTCCGGCGCCGAGCCTGAGCGGCCCGATCTCGTCGTCTACAACCGCTCCCGGGTGCCGGCCGCGCCTGCGACGCCCTTCATCGCCATCCGTGCCCCCGGAGGAGCGCCGGGGCTGTCGGTCGTCGGCGAGGCCGAGGCCCCCGCCCTGACGCTCGTGCGCTCCGACGAAGCGCTGCTGCAAGGGATCGACCTGTCGGGGCTGGCTGTGGCCACCGCCCAGCAGGTGCGCTCGGACACCGCCGAGGTCCTCCTGGCCGCGGAGTCCGCGCCGCTGCTGCTTCGGGGCCGCGCCGGCGGGGTGCGGTTCGCCTACCTGGCGTTCGGGCTGAGCGACTCCAACCTCCCGTTGCAGACAGCGTACCCCCTCCTCGGCGAGCGTCTGCTGGCCGAGCTGACAGGAGCGCGGCTGCCGCCGGCGTCGATCGAGGTCGGCGAGACGCTCACCGTGCCGTCGCAGTCCGGCGGGGTGCTCACCGACCCGGCCGGCACCGCCGTCGAGCTGGTGCCCGGGTCGCCGGGGTTGGTGGTCGAGCGGGCCGGGCTGTGGAGCGTCGCCGTGCCCGGCGGGCCCGAGACGTTCGTGGCGGTGAACCCCGCTGCGCAGGAGTCGGACCTCACGCCGGTGCCGGGGCTGCCGACCGAGCTGAGACCCCTGCGCCCCGGCGAGCCGCGCCCGGAGAGCTCTTCGTCTCTGCGGCTGTGGGCGGTCGGCGCCGCGCTGGCTGTGGTCGCGGCGGAGTTCCTGCTCGCCCGACGGCGCGTCGGCGTGGGCCCGCGCCAGTGGAGGCTGGCCAATGCGGTGAGGGTCCTGGTGGCGCTGGCCCTGCTCGGTGCGCTCATTGATGCCGGGTACGAACGCGACGCCGGCGAGGTGGCCACCGTCTTCGTGGTGGACGCGTCGGACTCGCTCGGCACCCGCGGCCGAGCCGAGGCGATCTCTTTTGTCATCGAGGCGCTAGTCGCCCAGCCCGACGGCGCCCGGGCCGGTGTGGTCATGTTCGGCGGCGATGCCCGCATCGAGCTGCTGCTGCGGCGCGAGGCGTCCCTCGTCCGGCCCTCCGTCAGGGTCGACTCGTCCCGCTCGGACTTCGCGGCCGCGCTGCGCCTCGGTGGGGCTGTGCTGCCCTCCGATGCCCGCCGCCGGGTGGTGCTGGTGAGCGACGGCCGGGCCACCGACGGCGACGCGGTGCGCGAGGCGGCCCGGCTGCGCGATCAGGGAATAGCCGTCGACACGGTGCTGATCGACACTCCCGGCGCGGCCGACATCGCCATCGGCGCGGTGCGGGCCCCGAGCCGGGTGTCGCAGGGGGAGCGGATCCAAATCGACGTGGCGCTCCAATCGACCCTGGAGGGGCCCGCGGT
>JAKZWH010000061.1:0-5376 GCA_047515615.1 Acidimicrobiales bacterium
CCGATCTCGTGCTGGTTGATGTCGGGCCCAACCTCGGCGCGATCAACAGGGCGGCACTCCTCGCCGCCGACTTCGTGGTGGTGCCACTCGCGCCCGATCTGTTCTCGCTCCAGGGCCTGCGCAACCTCGGGCCCACCCTGCAGCGGTGGCGCACGGAGTGGAAGCAGCGCCGACGCTACGCTTCCGAGATGCCGGGTCTGGCCGACCTGGACATGCCCAAAGGTGGCATGGAGCCCGTTGGCTATGTCGTGCTTCAACACGCCGTCCGCCTCGACCGGCCAGTGAAGGCCTACGCCCGATGGATGGATGAGATTCCGGGCGAGTACCGGCAGTCGGTGCTCGACAAGAAATCAGCCGGGAGCCGGTCGACCCACGACGACAAACACTGCCTGGGGATGCTCAAGCACTACAGGAGCCTGATGCCGTACGCGCAGGAGGCCCGAAAGCCCATGTTCAAGCTCACACCGGCCGACGGCGCCATCGGCGGGCACATCAACGCGGTGCGCGACTGCTACGACGACTTCCACGATCTGGCCTGTGCGGTGGCCGAGCGCTGCGGCGTGGCCTGCCCGCAACTGGGGCCATCCGCGTGAGAAGGTCGTCGGATCGTCCGTAGGGACCGCGGGTCACACGATCTTCTCGACAGGTTCCGCGCTCCGATGTCAACCGGAGAGCGCTCACATAGCCTGCGATTGTGGACGAAGCGAACGACTTCGGGGGGGCGCCATCGGCCCGTACCAGGGTGCGGCGGGGGGTGCCGCGGGCCTGCTATGGCCGTGACGACGTGCTCGGCATCCTCGATTCCGGACTGATCGCGCATGTGGGGGTGACCACAGCCGACGGGCCGCTGGTGCTGCCCATGGCCTACGGCAGGGACGGCGACTGGCTCTATCTTCACGGAGCCGCCGCCAACCACCTGCTCAACACCGGTGACGGCCACGAAGTTTGCGTGACCGTAACCCATCTCGACGGGCTGGTAATGGCCCGCACGCCGTTCCACAACTCCATGAACTACCGGTCGGTGGTGGTGCGGGGCCGAGCCCGGAGGATCCTCGACGACCAGCGCAGGCTCTACGCGCTCAAGCTGATCACCGACCATGTGGTGGCCCACTGGGACTTGGTCCGGCCTCCGTCGCAGTTGGACTTGCGCAAAACGATGGTGCTGGAGCTTCCCCTGGCCGAGGCG
Source organism: Acidimicrobiales bacterium (assembly GCA_047515615.1). Taxonomy (GTDB): domain Bacteria; phylum Actinomycetota; class Acidimicrobiia; order Acidimicrobiales; family Aldehydirespiratoraceae; genus Aldehydirespirator. The sequence continues at coordinate 1,187 of JAKZWH010000061.1, forward strand.
TCGGCCAAGGTCCGCGCGGGCGACCCCGTTGACGAGCCCGGCGACATCGCCGGGCCGTGGTGGGCCGGCGTGGTGCCGATCACTACCCGTTTCGAGACGCCGGTCGCATCCGCAGACCTAGTCGGTGACGGTCAGCCTCCGGCGCCGATAGCAGCCCTGGCCAGCCTCACCCCCGACGAGCGCCCCCAGCCGAACCAAGCCTGAGCGGGCCCAGCGGGTCGTCCCCGACTGCGTTCGAGGCAGGCCGCGCCCGTCTAGCTGTAATCGTCGTCATCGTCGCCGTCGTCATCGTCATCGTGGTACGCGTCGTCGGCATCGTCGTTGGACGCGTCGTCGTCATACTCGGGCTCGTACTCCTCGGAGGAGGCGTAGTCATCGTCGCCCAGCAGCAGGCCCGGGTCTGCGACGATCACCTCGGGTGGCGGGGCCTCCACGCTGATGTCCGCGTCGAAGTCGTAGAACTCGAGCGTGACCAGGCTCGAGGGGATCTCGGCGTCGGGACCGGCAAGTCCGGCAAACAGTGACGCCAGATCGAACGTCTGGCGCCGGATGAGGTTCTCGTCGTCGATCCACACCTCCACCTCGAAGTCCGCGTCCAGGAATCCGAAGATCTGCTCCAAGCCTTCTGCGAACGGGTCTGAGGCGCTGTCGTCGAAGGCCCCGCCCTCAGACGCCTCGGCGTCGTTTTCGCCGAGCAGCGCGCCAAGGGCCTCTCCCGCCAGATCGCGCAGAGACACCAGGAAACGCACTCTGGTGGCCTCCACACCCCGCACGTCCTCGCGGCCGACGATTTCGGCTTCGCTGGCAGCCTCCAGCAAGGCACCGGTACCGCCCAGCGGATCGCAGCCCGCGAAGGGCTCGTCGATCGCCTGGGGGAAGATGCACATCACTCCTCCCACCGATCCCATGGCATCGCCCATCGGATCGCCGCCCGCGACAGCCTCGGCGACATACCAGGCCTCATCGACGCCCAGTTCCGCCAGAGTCTCGGCAGACGCCGGAGGCCGCACGTACCTCGCACCGCCCACGTACCGAATCTCGGCTTCGGCGCCACCGGGGAACTCCGGGTCGAATCCGGGCGGAAGCTCGACCGTCGCCGCGAGGTCACCGTCGGTGTCGGATTCGAAGTTCGTCGACAGCTCGAACCCCGGTGCGAGCTCGATCGTCGCCTCGCCGCGCACGGAGCGACCGGCGAGCTCCGTCGTGGCCGACGCCAGGAGAGCCTCGGCGTCTGCGGGCGAGGAGTCCTCGCTGTCCTCTGTCGCGACGGTATCATCCGGGCTCTCCGATTCAGCCCCGGTGGCATCGCCTGCGTCGGAGGGCTCGATGACGTCCTCCTCCGCAGGGTCACTCGTTCCTGGCGACTCGTCAGGAACGGCTTGCGTGGTGCTGGGCGCTCCGGCCTCAACTTGGGTATCGCCATCGGCGACGTCTTCTTCTCCGCAGGCCGCGGCCAGCAGCGCCACCGCCAGCACCAGCGTCCCGGCCACTCGAATTCGTAACATCGTCGCCTCCCAGAGCGAGGCGCTAAGGCAGGAACTGTCTGCGCCTGCTCACCGCGCTCGCGCGCGTTGCCTCTGACCTTACAGACGCACAGTTGCCCCCAGTGGTTCCAAGATTTCGCCCGATCCGGTGACGCCTGCCTGTCGGCCGCCATCGACTGTGGTCCGGCTATGGGAGCTTCAAGAGGTTCACGCCGCGCTGGGGGAGCCGGCGCGGCTCGCCATCGTCGAGGACCTGGCCTTGAGCGACCGGTCTCCCGGTGAACTGTCGATCCGCCACGGACTGCCCGGGAACCTTCTGGCCCACCACTTGGGGAAGCTCGAGCAGGCCGGGCTGGTGGAGAGATTGGTTTCGGGCGGCGACCGCCGCCGCCGCTATATCCGCCTCAGGAGCGATGCCCTGTCGGGCCTCGGCATCGCTCCAGCCCGTCCTCAGGGTGCGGTGCTGTTCGTGTGCACGCACAACTCGGCGCGGTCGTAGATGGCGGCCGCGCTGTGGCAGGACCGAGTCGGCACCCGGCAACCTCCGCCGGCACCCACCCCGCCGAGCGAGTGCACGCCGGGGCGTTGAGGCCCTTCTGGCCACTCTGGAGATGGTTCCGGTTTGACGCCAACGCAGCCCGCCCTCGAGGTAGCCCCCAACTCGCAACGGTGATTGCATGGGGGGATGGCCAACGATGAGAACTACGAAAAGGTGGTGTCTGGGCGGGCCTGGACCGAGTTCTGCGACGCTCTGAAGGCCGCTGGCGACCTGGTGCAGGAACGGGCTACCTGCGACCTGGACCGCATCGAGGGCTACCGGTTCCTGAGCCGGCTGGCCCGGGGCGGGCTCTACAGCTCCATTGAGTCCGGCGACGTGCGCTTCCCGCTGCTCTCTGCCATGCCCGACCAGGTCAAGATCGGCTCGGACAACCCCGATTCGCTCTACCTGTCAGGCAACATCGACGGCCGGCTGAACTACCGCATCTCCGGCCATCGAGGGACCGTGCACTACCTGTCGTTCACAGCCTTCACCGGGAACTACGGCGCAGGCCAGGACCGTCTCGGCCAGGCCGGCTTCCTCCACGGAGGGGACCTCCTCGTCGGTGACGACGGCCGCTTCGAGATCTTCGTCGGACCCGAGCGCCGGGGCGGCAACTGGCTGCAGACCAGTCCCGAGCCGACCCTTGTCGCAGTCCGGCAGTTCTTCCTGGACCGCGACAACGAGGTGCCGATCTCGGTGCGGATCGAGTGCTTGGACCACGACGACCTTCCCTCGCCGCTGTCGGCTGCAACGTTCGGACGGGCGCTGGAATCAGCCGCGGCGTTCGTGGCGGGATGCTCGGCGCTGTTCACGGACTGGGTGGACGACCTCGGTGCCAACGCCCGCAACGCCCTGACCTTGGAGGCGGGGCCGATGCAGGGGGCCTGGGGCGACCCCAACCAGATCTTCCGCCACGGGTCCTACGACCTCGACGACGGCGAGGCCCTGCTGATGGAGTTCACCCCGCCGGAGTGCTTCTACTGGAACTTCCAGGTGGACAACCGCTGGATGGAGAGCCTCGACTATCGCCGCCTGCCGGTGACCGTCAACAAGCGCACGGCCCGCTACGAGCCCGACGGGTCGGTGCGCATCGTGGTGGCCGCCTCCGATCCCGGCTTCGGCAACTGGATGTCCACCGACGGGCACCGCTTCGGAGCCATCGGCCTGCGCTGGAACCAGGCAACCACCGATGTCGAGCCCGACGTGCGGGTGATCGCTATCTAGCGCCGCGCTGGCTTCTCCGGATTCTCAGGGCGGGTTTTCCCTCTATGCGACGGGTTTCTCTACTGAGAATCGCACGCTGTCAGTCCAAGAACCTGAAGGCGGCCCGCATCTCGGCCACGAAGCTCTCGGGCTGCTCGAAGGCGGCGAAGTGGCCGCCCACCTCGGGCTCGTTCCAGTACCTGATGTCGGTGTAGCGCTTCTCAGCCCAGCGCTGGCTGGCCCGGAAGATCTCGTTGGGGAAGATGCTGCACGCTGAGGGGATCTCCACCTCGCCGCCTGCGAAGTTGGCGAAGCTCTCCCAGTAGAGCCGGGCCGACGAAGCGCCCGTCGCGGTGAACCAGTAGAGCGACACGTTGTCCAGCAGTTGGTCGCGGGTGTAGTAGTCCTCGGGGTGGGCGCTGCGGTCGGTCCACGACCAGAACTTCTCGAGGATCCAGCCGGCAAGGCCAGCGGGCGAGTCCACCAAGCTGTAGCCAATGGTCTGGGGCCGGCTCGACTGCTGCTTGGAGTAGCCGGAGTCCCACTTGTCGTAGTGGCCCATCGACTCCAGCGCGGCCTGCTCCTTGGGCGTCAGGTCCTGCATCGACTCCTTGGACGGTCCGGCCACCGGCATGTTGGTGTGTATGGCCCGGCACCGCCCGAGGTTCTGCATCCCGATGTGGGTGGTCACCGCCGAGCCCCAGTCGCCGCCCTGAGCGACATAGCTGCCGTAGCCCAGGCGGCCCATCAGCTCGTCCCACATCGCCGCGATGCGCTCCACGCCTGTGCCCGGCGCCGACGGCTTGGCGCTGAACCCGTAGCCGGGCAGCGAGGGCAGCACCAGATGGAAGGCGTCGCCTTCTCCCCCGCCGTGCGACACCGGATCGACCAGCGGATCGATGATCTTGGTGAACTCAAGCACCGAGCCGGGCCAGCCGTGGGTGACGATCATCGGCAGGGCG
>JAKZWH010000062.1:0-10216 GCA_047515615.1 Acidimicrobiales bacterium
GCCGCCTTGTCGAGCTGGCGCACATGCCCGAACGTGAACGACCTCAAAAACGACCCCGCAGTCGACGGCGCCACCACCGCGAAGGGCAGCACCGCCGCCGCCGAGCCCGACCGCAGCCGCTGCACATCGTCGATACAGCGCCCGCCCACCAGCATCGACGCCACCAAAGACAACACCTTGCGACCCGCCCCCGAACCCGCCGACCCGCCCGGACGCACCACCTCATCAATCAACGCCTCCAAACCCAGCCTGTGCATCACCGTGCCCGCCAGCAACAAACCCCCATCAGCCACCAAAGACCCATCATCGAACACCGCCTCCAACCCGTCGATCCCACCTGCTACGCTGCTCACAGGAAGTGCCTCCTCACATGGCCAGAATGCTTGGTTACCTCAACGGCATTCTCCCACGTCAGGAGGCCTTTCTAGTGGACGCGCCAACCCCAGAAGCCTCACCGCATCGGTGGATCCAGGCTAAGCCTCAGCGGCTTCGGCCCCTCAGAGCCACGCAACCCGGTTTCTGGACGTGCCGCCCTCGTAGCCCCGCCCAACGGGTGCTGTTGTGCTGTCGCATCATGCGCACGCAAATGGCTTTGGGGGGTCCCCGTGGCAAACCGCCGAGTGCTACCTGCGGACGCGCGGTGACGGCCTCTTCGGCGTCCCCGTCGGAACCCCCAGGCCGCCAACGAGAGCTGGTGCTCAGTTCGGGGCATTCTACCGCAGGCCCCCAGACCAACTAGCGGCCCCTGGGCCGCGCGCTGTTGCGTGGAGCCGCTCAGGCTGAGCGCAGCGGGGTCATCACCTGCTCTACGAAGCGCATGACTGGCTCGGTGGACTGAGGATGGCCGAAGTCCATCACGAAGTGCTCGACCCCGAGGCTCTGCAGGCGGGCCAGTTGCTCCAGAATGGACTCGGACTCGGCGTCGGAATCGGGAAGGGGCCGCTCCACGGTTAGCGACGTCTCAATCTCGTCGGGGTCCCGGCCCGCCTCTTCCGCTGAGGCTCGCACGATGTCGCGCTTGCGCGACAAGCCAGTCTCGTCGCTGTCGCTCACCATGGCGTTCCACATGTCGGCCAGGCGTCCCGCCAGGGGCAGACCGACCCGTTCTCCCCCGGCGCCGATGCAGATTTGCGGCGGGACGTCGGGTTTGGGCGGAGCCGCGGCACCGTCGATGCGGAAGAAGCGCCCCTCGAAGCTGGGACTGTCCTCGGTCCACATGCGGCGGCAGATCTCGATGGTCTCCTCCATCTGGGCGAAACGCACAGACGGCTTGGGGAAGTCATAGCCGTAGGCCTCGTATTCGTCTTGGCGCCAGCCTGCGCCGATGCCGAGCACGAACCGGCCGCCGCTAAGCACCTGCAGCGTGGCGGCCATCTTGGCGGTGAGGGCGGGCGGGCGGTAGCCGCAGCCCAAGACGTGATGGCACAGCGTCACGTCGTCAAAGCGGGCCGCCAGCCAGGTGAGGACCGTCCATGCCTCCATGAACGGGTCGGTGCGGGCGTCGAAGCCGTAGAAATGGTCGGCGATCCACAGCGAGTCGAAGTGGGGCAGGGCCTCGGGCAGGATGTGGTCCTGCTGGTACATCACGATGGGCTGGTAGTCGCTCCAGCGGTTGCCGATGACCGGCGACAGCCAGCCGAACTTCAATTCAGTCACTTGACAACCCTACCCCGGCGCACCCTTGCGGTGCGGCGGCTCGGGGAGCCGGGACCCACTCAGGCAGCGAAGCCGTCCGGTTGGGTGGTCAACTGCTCCATCTCAGCCACCAGGCAGGCCGAGGCGGCCGCCCTGGCCGCAGCCTCGACAAAGGCGGTGTTGGCAGGGTCGAACGGGCTCATCACCACGAGTGTCACACCGAGTCCGTCATCCCGCACGAGGCTGACGCACATCATCACTCCGTCATCACAGTCACCGGAAGCGTCGGCGCTGCCACCGCTGAGCCCGCTGTCGAGGCTCGACAGGAGGTTGTCGACTTGGCCTGCGGGCAGCGGAGTGGTGAAGGCGTACGACGTGAACTCGCAACCCACCACGCGGTACAGGCCAGCTCCGAGGTGGTGCATGCCGACGCCGGAGGAGGTGAGGGTCATGGTCGGCTCGTCCACCAGCGCGAAGCCCAGCAGGGTGCCGAGCAGTTCGCAGTTCCCTGCGGCCAGGACCAGCTCGCGGAACTCGGCGGGGTGCAGTGTGCAGCGAGGATCGGTCATCGGCCCGATCGAGCAGCGGTGGCCGTTGGCGCTCGTCAACTCGAGCCGGGCGCCCGGCAGGTGGAATACGAGCGCGGCCGCTATCTGGAGGGCTCCGGCCATGGGGGCGGACGAAGTCATGCGCGAGCTCCTTCGCGTTGAGGGGAATGCCGCAGCGGGAGCTGGCGGCAACGAAGGGAGCGAGATTTCATCCGGGCGCTCCAACCCGGTGGCCGACCCCGCCGCGTTCGGGCGGTGGATCGGCGATAGTCCGCTTACTCTAGCCACGAACCGGGGAGCGCCCGCAAGCCGATTCGCGGCCTAGCCGGAGTCGGCGCACACCCGGCGGTCGCGTCGCGTGTGGCCTAGTGGTCCCCTCGACTGTGCAGTGCGCTGCTAGCTGTTCGGGGCGCGCCAGGCATCTCGCAACTCGCGCATGGCGGTGAGCGCGTAGGGACGGGAGTGGAGCCGTTCCTTCCACTGGGTCGTCGAACACCGGCATGCCCGCGGCCCTCGCATCGGCCACCGCCTCCCGGTAGGGGCTATGGCCCACTCCGGCGAGATGGTCGTTGGGTCCGTATGCGCCGAGCGTGCCTGTCAACAGGACCGGGATTCCGAGCTCGATGCCCAGGGACACGTAACGGTCGCACCATTCGGGCGCGAGGGCCGAGCCCATGTGAGTGTCGAGGTGGGTGCGCAGTGGATCGCCATGCGAGCCCCGGTGGCGGCGCGCGTACGATTCTGGACATGGCGCTGAACCACTTCCCGCCGACCGCGGGACCGGCTGAGGTGAGCGACCATCTGCGGCGGTTCGGCTACGCCATCGTGGACGATGTTGCCGACCCGGCGCTGCTGGACCGGCTGGAGGCCGAGGCCACGCCCTACATCGAGGCGTCGGCCACGGGGCGCGACACCTACGACGGCCGGTTCACCCGCCGCACCGGCGCGCTCGTGGCCCGCTGCCCGTCGGCCCGGACGCTGGTGATGCATCCCCTGGCGGTGGCCGCGGTCGGGCATTTCCTCAGCCACGCCAGCACCGTGCAACTGCATCTCACTCAGATCATCTCGGTCGAGCCGGGCGAGACCCGCCAGAAGCTGCACCGCGACGAGATGGCCTTCGACTTCTTCGAGTTCGGGCCCGGCTACCACGTGCAGTGCAACACCATGTGGGCGCTGACCGACTTCACTGCCGCAAACGGGGCGACCTGGATCCTCCCCGAAACCTCCGGCCTTGACGACGACACGGCCCTGAAGAGCGCAGGCGCGCAGGCCGAGATGGGCCGGGGCAGCGTGCTGTTCTACGAAGGCAAGGTGCTGCACGGCGCCGGTGCCAACACCAGCGACGGCGTGCGCCGGGGCGTGAACATCACCTACGCGGTGGGCTGGGTGCGCCAGGAGGAGAACCAGTACCTGGCCTGCCCACCGAAGGTTGCCCGCACCCTCGACGACGACCTGCTCAAGATGATGGGTTACACGCAGGGCGCCTTCGCCCTCGGCTATGTGGGCGACCAGACCGATCCGCTGGCCGCGCTGCGAGGCAGCGACGCCAAGGCGAAGACGATCGGCGCGGTGGCCGAGCACAACGAGGACGCCCGCCGCTTCGTGGCCGACATCGCCGGCATCGGGGGCGACGACTAGGCGGGGACGGATCGATGCAGAGTCCTCGCACAGGGCTCCTCCTCCAACCGATCCCTCGACCGGGCCGGGGACACTAACTAGGGCTGGCAGCGCCCGCCATCTGAGCGGGCCACTACTGTCGCGGATTGGGTGCGCTCACCGCAACGGACGGCGGGCTCAGCGAAGGCAGGTGATCGACCATGCGACGGATGCACATCGGATTGCAGGTCGACGATCTCGAAGAGTCAGTCGAGTTCTACACCCGGCTGTTCGGTGTGGAGCCCACCCTGCGGCGCCCCGACTACGCCAAGTGGATGCTGGGGGACCCGCGGGTGAACTTCTCGCTCGACACCCACGGTGAGGGCGCCCCCGGCTCAGCCCACTACGGCATTCAGGTCGAGTCGCACCCTGAACTTGAGCAGCTTCGCGAGCACATCGACTCGGCCGGCATGGCCCGAGCCGACCAGGACGACCTGGTGTGCGGCTACCAGCTCCAGCACAAGTCGTGGGTCACCGACCCCGACGGCGTCATGTGGGAGGCGTTCTTGACCGAGGGTGTGGTCGACGAGGGCTACGGCACCGAAGAGATGCCCGACCCCACCTGAGGTCCCTCTAGGCCACCACGGCCTAGTTGAGGCTGGGACCGGTGGTGTGATGGCCGGAGCGGAGGAGGGTTCCGGGCCGGGCGCCGGTGAACTGGCCGCCGCGCACGATCTCGGTGCCGTTGCAGACCACGTGCTCGATGCCTTTGGCCTCGGCGTAGAGGCGGGAGGCGCCCGCGGGCAGGTCCGAGCGGAACGTCGTCGGGGCTGAGCCGACGGTGGCCTCATCGAGCACTACCACATCGGCGTAGGCCCCCTCGGCCAGCACTCCCCTGTCAACCAGGCCGTACAGATTGGCCTGCACCTCGGTGAGCAGGTGCACGGCCTCCTCCAGCGGCAGCAGCCCTCGCTTGACGACGGCCTCGTTCAGCATGGTGGTGGCGTAGTTGGCGGTGAGGAACAGGTCGAGGTGGGCGCCGACGTCGGACGCGCCGATCACCGCTCGTGGATCGCGCCATATCTCCACTCGGGCTTCCCAGTCAGCGGTGGGCTCGGCCATGGCCGGGTTCCCGAACGACGTCTCCAGGTCGTCGGCCAGGACGATGTCGCACAGCGTGTCCCACGGGTCCTGGCCCCGCTCCTCCGCGATCTCCCCCACCGTGCGGCCCGCACAGCCCTCGTTCTCCGGCGCCGGGGAGTGGAACACAACCTTGCGCTCCCAGTGGGCCAGCGCCCGCAGCGGATGGTCGCCCTGGGCCAACTCGTTTAGGCGGCGCCGCTCGGCCGGGTCGGCCAGGACGCGGCGCTTGTCCTCCTTGGGCAGTAGCATCACCCCCTCCCAGCCGGGCAGGGCGTCGAGCACGAAGCCGCTGTTGAAGTTGAGGTGCAGCGACAGCATCAGCGGCACGGTAAGAGCCACCACCTTGCCGCCGCGGGCTGCGGCGTGGTCCCCGGCGGCCAGCTTGGCCCGGTTCATGTCCATCGACCGGGCCGTGACCGTCATCACGTTCCAGTTGAGCGGGCTGCGGGCTGCGGCCGACATGTCGGACATGAGCTCCAGGGCCCAGTCCTCGAAGGGGCCCAGGGCGGGAATGAACTCCACCGAGGTGCCGTCGAAGTCGGCCAGCACCGAGCACAGCGCCACCAGCTCGTCGCGCTCGGCATAGCGGCTCGGCACCATGTTGCCCATCGGGTCGTTGTGGGTGCGCGACCACGACGACGAGAAGCCCAGCGCTCCGGCCTCCAGACCGTCGCGCAGCAGCGCCTTCATGGCCTCCAGCTCCTCGCCGGTGCTGGCTCGGCGCACGCTGTCGTCGCCCATCACCACCCGCCGCAGCGCCGAATGGCCCACCTTGAATCCCTCGTTGACGGCCACGTTGCCGTCGATGGCGTCGAGGTACTCGGCGGTGGTCTGCCAGCTCCAGGGCACGCCCTGCTGCAGCGCCTCCAGCGGTATGCCCTCCACCCGGGCCAGCATCCGCATCAGGTAGTCGCCGTGGGCCGGGTCGTTGCCCAGCGGGGCGATGGTGAACCCGCAGTTGCCGCCGATGACGGTGGTCACGCCGTGCAGCGGAGAAGGCGACAGCGTCTGGTCCCAGAACACCTGGGCGTCGAGATGGGTGTGCACGTCGATGAACCCCGGCGTCACCGCCAGTCCGGCGGCATCGATGGTGGCCGCGGCTGGGGCCCCGCCGTTCACCAGGTTCCCGATCGCCGAGATCCGGTTTCCGACGATGCCGATATCGGCCCGCCGACGGGGCCCGCCCCGGCCGTCGATCACGTCACCGCCGGCTATCAGCAGGTCGAACATGTCGGTGACGCTAGCCGCGCCCCGCGGCCGCGCTCGTACCGATCCGTCGTTGAGGCATACCACGTCGCATACCAATGCGGTAGACTCCTGTCGTGGCCTCCGACCAGATCGCCGTCCGCCTGCCTTCACCGCTGCTGTCCGAGCTCGACGACCTCATCTCGCGTGGCGTGTACGAGAGCCGGGCCGCGGCCGTTCGAGCCGGCATCGAAGCCATCACGAGACTGGAGCGACGACGCCGCACCGACCGCGCCATCGTCGACGGCTACACGCGCCTGCCACCGACCGAGCCCGAGCGGCGGGCCGCGGTTGCCTCGCTGCGGGACGCCATCCTCGACGAACCGTGGTGATCGAGCACGGGCGCGGGCAAGTCTGGTGGGCGGAGATCGAGGATGTCGGCCGGCGCCCGTTCCTCGTCATGACGCGATCCGCGGCCATACCGGTGCTGCACAGTGTCCTCGCGGCCCCTGTGACCCGAACGATCCGCGGCATCCCCACCGAATTGATGCTCGGACCCGAGGACGGCATGAAGACGGAATGCGCGGCCAGCTTCGACAATCTCAGGATCGTGCCGAAGTCTCATCTTGTCGATTTCATCTGCACCCTCCGACCAGCCCGTCTCGCCGAGGCATGCGCTGCCCTCCGTGCCGCTGTGGACTGCTGAGCGGTCGCACCGGGTCAGGAGATCTCCAGTTGCAGCAGCAGGCGGCCTGAGCCCTCCAGCTCCACCTCGAACACTCCGGGAATCTCGGCAGTGAATGCGAAGTGGGCGGGGTGGCCGTCGGAGACGGCTCGCAGGATGTCATAGCCGTGGACGTGCACTTCCTCCGCGGTATCGGAGGTGACCATTACCGCCACCACTGAGCCGAGGTCGACCTCCACCCGCTGGTGGCCACCTACCGGGGCACCGCCGACCACCTCCACGGTGATGGTCTGCGCGGCGTCGGCGACGTCCGCGTCGTACCGGGTTGGCGCGCCCGCCGATCCGTGATGGCCGCCACTGGACCCCGTGCCTCCCTCGTCACTCATGGCGTGGCCGTCGTCGGCCTCCATGGTTGCCTCGTCTTGGGAGACCTCCAGCGTCACGACGGCGTCGACCACCGCGCCGTCCACCGTAAGCGGAGCGTGGTCGTTGGTTCCGAGGTCCACCCGGATCTCGTGGGTCCCGGCCACCAGCGGCGGCATCTGGTACCACGTCTCGTACAGGCGGGTCACTCTCTCGCCGTTGATGTAGAGGCGCATGTGACCCTCGCCGTCGGCATGCCTCGAGGAGGCGCTCGCCGGCGCCAGGCGGAAGTTGGCGGGCACCGCGTGGACGTTCCACCCTCCCGCGGGGTCATCGACGATCTCCATGCGCACCGACGGGTGTGGCTCGTTGGCCTCGACGGCCCCATCTCGGACGAGACTGAGATTCGTCCTCCTGTCCTGGAAGATGTTGGCGGTCGCGTCGATGAGGCCGCCGTTGACGGCCAGCGCGGAGTGGTTATTGGACGACAGCTCGACGCGCACGTTGTGCCTACCCGCCTGCAGGCCGGTGATGTGGTGCCACTCGCCGTAGATCCGGGACACCTTCACCCCGTCGATGTAGAGGTACATGTGGCCTTCGCCGTCCACGTGCCCCGTGGAGACGTTCTCGGGCATGATCCGGAAGTCGGTGGTACGGATTTGGAGGTTCCATCCTTCAACCGCATCCTCGGTGACCTCGATAGCGATGGTTGGCACCGGCACGTCCTCGGCCAGTTCCTGAGCGGTGCCGTGGTCCCCCGCTCCGTCGTGGCCGCCGCTCCCATCGGCGTCCTCGGTGCCCTCATCGTGGCCACCAGAGGCGGAGCCGTCGCCGCCCATGTCGTGACCGCTGCCGTCGCCGGGCGTCTCGTGCGTCGGCGACGCTTCGGACTCCGATGAGTCGGCCGAGCTGTCGTCACCACTCCCGGGCCCGCCGCAGGCAGTTGCGAGCAGGATCAGGGCCAAGGCTGCCGGCAGGAGCTTTCGAGTTGCGGGGGTTGTCGGGCTCTTCAACTGGAGCCTCGGGGGTCTGGGCGGCTCGAATCCCAACGCTAACGACATCGGCCTAGATTGGGCCGCGTGACAGACGCCGACACTCGCACATCCGAACTCGACGCGTCCTCCAACGGCGGTGCAACCCGCCAGACGTCGATCGCGGCGGGATACGACCCCGACCCGACCCGGTCCATGTCGCTGCATGCCGATGCCTACACCGAGCCCCGCTGGCACGAGATCGAGCAGCGCGAGGTTTTTGCGCGCACCTGGCAGTGGGTGGGCCATGTCAGATCGCTGCGCGAGCCCGGCTCGTACATGGCGTTGGAGGTCGCCGGCATGCCGGTCGCTCTTGTGCGGGGCCACGACGGCGAGCTGAGGGCCTTCTACAACGTGTGCCAGCACCGGGCCCACGAGCTGCTCTCGGGCACGGGCCGCACCGACAGCATCGTGTGCGGATACCACGGCTGGACCTACGAGCTGACCGGCCGCCTCGCCCGGGCCCGGCGCACCGCGGACGTGACCGGGTTCGACCCGTCGAGCATCTGCCTCAGCGAGGTTCAGGCGGAGGAGTTCGGCGGCTTCGTGTACGTGAATCTCGACCCCGGCGCCGCCGGACTGGCCGAGCAGTCAGAGGGCCTGGGGGACGAGATCGCCCGCTGGGCGCCCGATGTGAAGGACCTCACCCATGTCCGGCGCATCCGCTACGACATCGCCTCCAACTGGAAGAACGTGATCGACAACTTCCTGGAGTGCTACCACTGCCACGTCGCCCACCCCGACTTCGTGACGCTGGTGGAGATGGACACCTACCGGGTGGCCACCCACGGCATCTACTCCAGCCACATGGCCCGAGCCGGCTACTCGGCCAACTCGGCCTACGACGTGGGCGGGGCCCGCGTAAAGGACCTGGCGGTGTGGTGGCTGTGGCCCAACACCTGCCTCATGCGCTATCCGGGCCGGGGCAACTTCAGCGTCATGCAGATGGTTCCGGCCGGGCCGGAGCGCACGCTGGAGACCATCGACTTCTACCTCGAGACGGACGAGCTGACCGAGGCCGACATCGAGTCGATCCGCTACATCGACGAGGTGCTGCAGCCCGAGGACGTAGCGCTGGTGGAGAGCGTGCAGCGGGGCATGCGCACCCCGGCTTTCACCCAGGGCCACCTCGTGTGCGACCCGGGCGGCTCGGGCCTCTCCGAGCACGGCGTGCACCACTTCCACGGCCTGGTGCTCGACGCCTACCGCCGTGCCGGCGCAGCCTAGCGACCTGGGCGCTCGCGCTCGATTTTGACGTAGTTCGCTACCCATATGGGGCACAACCACGTCAATCTCGCCCAAGCGCCAGCAGAGGTCCCTGCGCTCTAGCGGGCGGTCCAGCCGCCGTCGATGACGATGGTCTGGCCGGTGATGTAGCTGCTCGCGTCGGAGGCCAGCAGCAGCAGGGCCCCGTCGAACTCGTCAACCTCGCCGGCGCGGCGCATGAGGGTGTTGCGCTGGATGTGGCGCAGGCCGGGGGCGTCTTCGGGGGCGAACATCTCCTCGGTCAGCTCGCTGCGGAAGTAGCCCGGGGCGATGGCGTTGACCCTGATCCCAGCGGATGCCCACTGCTTGGCCAGCTCGCGGGTGAGCCCGATCAGGCCGGTCTTGGAGGCCACGTAGCCGGCCTGGTGGTTGCCGCCGGAGGCCACGATCCCCAGCATCGAGGCCACGTTGACGATGCTGCCGCCCCGGCCGTGGCTGATCATCTCGCGGGCCGCGGCCGCCGACAGCACGAACGCCGAGGTCAGGTTGACGTCCAGCACCCGCCGGAACTGGGCCGGGTCCTGCTCGTGGGCCCGGACCACGGCGTCGCTGGTCCCAGCGTTGTTGACCACGATGTCGGGGCCACCGTGCTCGGCCGCCACGTCAACCACCCGCTGGAGCTGCGAGTCGTCGGTGACGTCGCAGCCCACCGGCACGACCCCGGCGACCTCGCCGGCCAGGGCCTCCAGCCGGTCCAGCCTGCGGGCCGCGGCCACGACGGTGGCGCCCCTTGACGCCAGCAGCCGGCAGTACCGCTGGCCCAG
>JAKZWH010000063.1:0-10164 GCA_047515615.1 Acidimicrobiales bacterium
CAGCGAGGCCGCCGAGCTGTTGGCCGCGGTGGCCGGCCAGGACCTGTGCCAAGACCGCGGCGGGCGTTTCATGATCGCTCGGCGCGTGGCCAAGGACCGGGTCCTGTCCACTGTGGACCCCGACGCCCGCCACGGCCACAAGAGCACCGCGAGACGCTTCGACGGCTACAAGGGCCACACCGCGGTGGACCCAGACTCCGAACTGATCACCGCCACCGCAGTCACCCCAGCCAACACCGCCGACGCCCAACCCGCACCAGAACTCATCAACGACCTCCTCAACACCGCCGACACCGCCGACACCGCCGACACCGCCGACACCGCCGACACCGCCGAGGACGGCGGGGTTGTGGAGGAGTTCGCGGGCAGGCCCACGGTCTATGGCGACAGCGCGTACGGCAGCGGCGAGTTCCAGGGGCTGCTTCAGCAGAGTCGCATCAACTCGAGGTGCCGCACCCAGCCCGCGGCCGCGCCGGGGGGCCGCTTCACCAAGGACCGATTCGACGTCGATTTGCTCAGCGGCACCGTCACCTGCCCCGCCGGCACGACCGTCGCCATCAGAGCCCGCGACGACGGCTCGGGCACGGCCGCATTCGGCGCGGCCTGCGCCGAATGCGCCCTGCGCGGCCGTTGCACCGACGCCGCCGAGGGCCGCACCGTGCGCATCGGCGCGAACGAGGCCGTGCTCGCCGCGTCGCGCGCCCGCCAACGGGACCCCTCATGGCGAAACGACTACCGCGCCGTGCGCCCCAAAGTCGAACGCAAGCTCGCGCACCTCATGCGCCGAAAACACGGCGGCCGCCACGCCCGCGTGCGCGGCCGGGCCAAAGTCGACGCCGACTTCAACCTGCTGGCCGCAGCCGCCAACATCGCGCGCCTCGGCGTGCTCGGGCTGCGCTCGACACCTGACCGATGGGCCCTCGGCTGAGCCCCGAAGCGCCCGACCCCCGCCCAACACCGACCCGACAAGCCCCGGCACACCCCTCCACACCACAGCGCCCGACCCGACCCCGCACCAGCACCGCCGCCACCCGACACCAGCACACCAAACACCCATTTGGCACCGGCCACCTAGGCGAGGTCGCAGCATTGCGATACCTTCCTCCGCTGTGATCGCGCAGACAGCGGGCTCAAATCTGGAGGAGGCCAACCTTGCCTGCCGGTGGCGCCTGAACCGGGCCGGGATCGTCAACGTCTACCAGTACGGCAACGAGGTACTGCACTTCAAGGGTGGACGGCTGCTGCTGCGCGGCGTCAACGGCTCGGGCAAGTCGACGGCGCTGAACATGCTGCTGCCGTTCCTGCTGACCACCCACGAGGGTCGCATCGACGCGGCCGGCGACCAGAGCGGGATCCTCAGGTCCTGGATGCTCAGCGGGCGCGACGACGCCCAGCCCGTCGGCTACCTGTGGATCGAGTTCCGGCGGGGCGGCGAGTTTCTGGTCTGCGGCTGCGGCATCAAGGCCAACCGGCAGGCCGACAGCGTCAACACGTGGTGGTTCATAACGACGAAGCGGCCCGGATTCGACTTGGACCTAGTGGCGGGCGGCACGGCGCTCTCTTCGGAGGCGCTCAGGGCGGAACTCGACGGCGACGAGGTGTTCGGCCGAGCGCGGCGCCGCGACTACCGGCGGGCCTTGGAGCAGCGGCTATTCGGCGGGGCGCCCATCGAGCAGCACATCCGTCTTATCAACAAGGTGCGCAGCCCCCGGGTCGGCGACCGCATCGACTTGGAACTCAGGGACTACCTGGTGGACGCGCTGCCACAGGTGTCCGAGCAGGCTCTCGCCGAGGCCGCCCAGCCCCTCGACGACCTCGACGAGCACCGCCGAAGCGTCGCCGAGCTTGCCAGGACGCTTGACGCGGCGCGCGGCCTGCTCGACGTCTACCGGTCCTACTGCCTGAGCGACCTGCGTCGGCGTGTCGCCGACGGCCGGCAGCGCCTCAGGGCGCGCCGCGACTGCGCCCGCGACGAGCAGAGCAGAAAGGAAGCCGCCGCGGCCGCGTCCGACGAACTGGCCCGGCTTGACGGCGACATCGAGGCCCTCGAGGCCGAACAGCGACGGCTGCGGCGAGAGATCGAGGCGCTTGAGAAGTCCCAGGCCTACGAGCGAGGCCGGCAGCTCGAAGGCCTCCGAGAACTCGTGCTCGACCTGGCCAAGCAGTGCGAGACGGCGGCGATGCGGGTCGACGGCGCCGGGCAGCGCGCGGGCGAGGACGCCCGAGAGCTTGACCGGACCCGGCGCACGAGCCTCAACGACCGGGACACGCTCAACGCCGAATTGGCGGCGGCCGGTGAGCTGGGGAGCCGCTGTCGCCTGGATCGGCGCCCACCGGGCCCGGTCACGGTGCCCGAGAGCGACATCGCGGACGCGGCGACAGGAGCGGCCGGCCCGACCACGGCGACCGCGCCATGGCCCGAAACAGACGAGCAACCGAATGAGGTTCCTGCCGGTCCGGCCCAGACCGGCCCGGGAGCCCTGAGGCTGTCGGAGCCCGCGGCCCTCGATCTGTCCGGTATCGACCGTGGGTTGGCGGCCGCGGTCTCCGCCGTCGGCCGGCGTCGCTCCGACGTTGAGCAGGTGCAGAGGGCTCTGGAAGCCGAGCGGACCGCAGCACAAGGGCTCGACCAGGCAGAGGCGGCGCACAAGCAGGCGGCCGGATCCGTCGAGCACGCTGCGAAGCGGCTGACCGAGCGCACTCGACGGCTGGCGGCTGCGAGGAGCGAATGGCACCAACAAGTCCGGAGCTGGGCGGCGAATGTCGTCCGGCTGCTGGGATCGACCGGCCTCGACGCACCCAATGCCGCCGCCCAGGCCGAGGAGGAACCCCTCACCGCGGGCGTGGCGCCCGCCGACCCGGACACGCTGCGGACCCGCCTTCACGCCGAGGCCGAGGCCCTCGTGGACCATTGGCGGAGCGCGGTGGTCGCAGTGGAGGCCAGGCTGGCGGATGAGCAGCTGGCCGAGCAGGAGGCGCAATCGCTCGTCGACGAGCTGGAACGCCGGGTTGAGCCCGAGCCCCCCCGTCTGTCCTGGCAGCGCGAGAGCGACTGGTGCCTCGCAGATCTGATCGACTTCGCTCCCGGCCTGCAGGAGTCGCAGCGAGCCGGGCTGGAGGCGGCCATGGAGTCGTCGGGGCTGCTGTCGGCCCGGCTGGCCAACGGAGCCTTCGAGTTGGAGAGCGGCGAGCTGGTGGCGGTCGCATCGCAGGGCGCTACCAGCCCGCTGAGCGACCTCCTCACCGTCACAGTGCCTCAACGGCTCGCGAGGCTAGTAGACGAGGGCTCGGTCCAGAAACTGCTGGAGTCGATCTCCTGCGATCCCGCTTCGGACGCGGCCACGCTCGCCACCGTCGATGGCGAATTCAGGGTCGGATCATTGCGCGGACGCCATCACAAGGATCAACCAGAGCACATCGGAGCGGCGGCCCGGCGCGCCGCCCTCGAAAAGGCTCGAGCCGAAGCCCGGCACCGCCTGCACGAAACGTCGAGCACAGTGCGGCGCAGCCGTGAGGAACTCGAACGCAGCCGAGAGGCCCACCACGAGGCGCGCCTCCAGCGCGACAGCCTGCCCGCCACCGCGGCGATCCTCGGCGCGCAGGCCCGGGTGGAGACGGATGCGGCCGCCCTCGACGAGGCCGCGGTAAGGCGTGACGAGGCCGCGAGGGCAGAAGCCGACGCGGAACGGACCCTCAGCAAGACGTCCGACGCCCTGCACCGCACCGCAACGAGTCTGACACTGCCCAGGGATCGCCCTGGGCTCGACGCCTTCGCGCGCGATCTGGCGGAGACCGACGCCGCGCTGCAGCGGTGCCGGTCCAGCGTCGAGACCCTCTCCCGGTCGGTCCAGTCGTGGAGGCGAGCATGCGACCGCTGGCGCACGGCGGCCGAGACGCTCGTCAAGGAGCACGCCGAACGTCGCCGCGTGGAGTCGAAGCACGCTGACGAGCACGCCAGCCTCGCCACCCTGGAGGACAGCATCGGGGCCGAGTACGCCGAGGTGGTCGCAGCCCGAGACCAGTGCCGCGCCGATCTGGCCGACCTGGAAGCCCGGGCGCCCGAAAAACGCAGGGAGCAGCGCCGGGCCTTGGAGCACAGGGCCGAGGCCGAGGCTGCTGCGAAGGCGACCGCTGCGAGCGCGAAGCGGGCCGAGCAGGCGTGCGAGGCGACCCGAGTCTCGCTCGACGAGGCCTTGGCGACACCGGGCTACCTGGACGCCATCCGAGCCGGCTCCGCCCATACCGTCGGCACCCACGGCGCCAGCGGTGTTGACAACGCGGCCGCCAGCGGCACTGCCGACACTGGTCGCGCGGACCTCACTGACGCCGACACCAGCGCTACAGACTCGCCCTCCCCTGGCTCTGCCGATGTCGGCGACGGCCCCATAGTCACGCGGGCGGCGGGATCGGAGGGGCTGCGCGAGATGCTCGAAGCGCTCGAGCGGCTACTCGCGGTCTTCGACGCCCACCGAGACTCGGGCCGACGCACCGCCCGGGCCGAGATGCCCGACGTGGGGCCCGACAGCGTGCGCCAGTCGCTGCTGCAGAGGCGGGACGCGCTCGGGGCCGGATGGGACGCCGAAGCCCTCCAGCCCGATCCCGCCCAGCCGCTGTTCGTAGAGGTAACCGGCCCGTCGGGCCGGGCGACGCTGGCAGAATCGGTGCTTGCGGTTGCCCAGCAGCACCAGTGGGTGGCGGGTCTGCTCAACCGCAAGCAGGACGACGCTCTGCGCCAGCTGCTGCAGGGCATGATCGCGAGGGAGATCGCCGAGAAGATCTTCGAAGCCGAGCGCCTCGTCAAACACATGAACCTGCGGCTCGGCGCGGTCGCCACCGCGCACCGGGTGGGTGTGCGCCTGAGGTGGCGACGCTCGCGCGAACTCGACGAAGCCACGGCGCGCATGGTGGAGTTGCTGGCCAAGACGCCCGATGTTCGCACCGGCGGCGAGACCGGCGAGTTGCGCCGGGCGCTGTCGCGCCGGCTCGATGACGCCAGGGCCGAGCAGCCCGAACTCTCCTACCGGCAGTTGATCGCCGAGACGCTCGACTACAGGCAGTGGCACGACATGGCGGTGATGGTGCGCCGGGGCAGCGGCGAGTCGAGGCTGAGCCGATCGACGCCGCTGTCGGAGGGCGAGAAGAAGCTGGTCTCCTACCTGCCGTTGTTCGCGGCTGTGTCCGCGTCCTGCGACGCGCTGGCTGAGCGGCAGGCCGCCCCAGGCGGCGAGCAGCCCGGCATTGCCCGCTTCGTGCTGCTGGACGACGCGTTCGCCAAGGTCTCCGAGGACAATCACGCCGCGCTGTTCGGTCTGCTGGTCGACCTCGACTTGGACTTCATCGCCACCAGCGAGCGGCTATGGGGAACCCACGCCACCGTGCCCGAGCTGGCTGTGACCGAGGTGATCCGCGACGCGACCCTCAGCACCATCCTGCTCGAGCACTACGAATGGGACGGCACCACCCTGAGCCACGAGGGCGGGACGTGACAGCGACGAACGGCACGGAGTCCGGGCGCTCAGCCCCTGGCGCCAACAGCACAGACGGGGCGACGGCGAGTCAGACACGCGCGTCCTCGACCGAACTTGACGGGGCACGGCTGCTGTTCCGGTACCTCGGCGGCGATGAGTGGCAAGAGTACCGAGCGATCCTGCGGGTCTTCGCCGACACGTTCTTCGCCGAGTTCACCCCAGACGACGTGGCGGAACTCACTCTCATCGAGGTGGACACCGTGAGGGATCGTTTGGAGAGCCTGCGTCGCTGGGGCAACCTCACAGTGTCGTCGTCAGTGGGCAACCCGACCAGCCTGGACGACTACTACCGGCGTCGACACCGCTACCTCATCACTCGCGCCGGCCAGGAGGTGTTCGACGTAGTCGAGCGGGTACTGGCCGCGACCGATGAGATAGGCGACGTGCAGGCCGCCCGCCTCGGCGACCTGCAGCGGGCGCTGGAGGCCGTGCTCGCGCACACCGCCTCCGCGATGGACTCAACACCGGATCAGTCCAGCAGCCTCGCCGACGCGGTGCGCACCGTCTTCGACATCCACGACCGCTTTACCACCGAACTGACGCAGTTCTTCGTCCAACTCAACGAATGGCAGAACCGCTACGACCTCACCCCCGACGAGGTCCATGTGTTCGCCAGCGTGCTCGTGGACTACGTGAGCGAGCAGCTGACCGAGATCGAGCGCATGGCCGGACCCATTGGACGCAGCCTCGAACGCGTGCTGGCCCGCATCGACGACCTGCTGCCGGCGCTGCAGTCCGGGCTGGCGGCACGGGTCGAGGAGGCTGGCCTGAGCGACACTGTGGCGGTCCGCCGGCTGAAGGGCACCGACGGGCAGGACTGGCAGCACCTCGCGGCCTGGTTCGTCCGAACCCCGGGTCGGCCCTCACGCCTCGACCAGCACACGCGACAGGCGCTGGCCGCGGTGCGAACCCTCACCACCAACGTCAGCCGGCTGGCCCGCCTGGGCACTGGCATGTCGTCGAGGCGCTCAGACTTCGTGCGGCTGGCCGGGTTCTTCGACCGGGCTCCCACAGTCGAGCAGGCCCACCTGATCGCGGCCGCCGCCTTCGGGCTCGGATCATGCCGCCGCCTCGGAACGTTGTCTTCGGACGCGGACGACCCCGAACCCACAGTGACCCCGTGGCCGGATGCGCCCCGTGCGACCGTGCCGGTATCGCTACGAGTACGGGGCGACATCTCGACGCGGGGCTCCGCCTCGCCGATACGTGATCGAAGCCCGGAGCTCGAGCTGCTGAAGCGTCGCCGGGAACTGGAGCGTGTGGCCAGGGAACGCACCGCCGCAGAGTTGCTGTCCTGCGCCGACGAGGCGGGCAGGATCGACGGCGCGAGGTTGTCTCAGGAGTGCTTTGTGATGCTTCGAGACCTCATCGGCAGGTCGAGCCACGGCACCAGGCCCGGCGCGCCGACGCGCCGCGTGGCCGATGCCGGCGTCTGCTGCGAGGTACGTCGCGTGCACGGAGCCCGCACGGTGGTGGAATCTCCAGAGGGCCGGCTGGCGATGAACGGCCTGATGATCACGGTCGCGGCTGAACCGATCGAGCTGATGAGGTCCTGATGGCGGTAGACGAACCCCGTGGACACCCGCGCGACGCAGCCGAGCCCCGCCCCGAGGTTGCGCTCGACCTGCGGGGTGCGGCCCGCCACCTTGTGGAGCATCCGATGGTCGCGGCCGAGCAGAACCCGGAGATGTTCCGTCTGATACGCAGACACGAGCCGCAACTCGACCGGTGGTTCACCCAACGATTCGGCTACCGGCTCCAAGTCGGGGCCGACACCGCCCGGTTGTTCAAGTCGTCGGTGGTCGCAACTAGGCGCCCCCTGCGCACAGCGGGGGCAACCCGACGGCCCTTCTCCCAACGCGAGTACACGATGCTGGCGCTGGCGCTGGCCGCGGTGGCGGCCGGGCCCGACATAGTCAGCCTGCGCGACCTGATCGAAGAGATCCGCTCCGCAGCGGCCGAGGCTGGAGTGGCGCTAAGCGAGGAATCGTCCGACCGGCGGGCCCTAGTGACCGCGCTGCGATGGATGATCGGCCGCGGGGCCGCCACCGAGATGCACGCCCACATCGACAGCTACGCCTCCGACGGCTCCGCCGACGCAGTGCTGAGGGTCAGGCCCGACCGGGTGGCGTTGCTGGCCCTGCCGGTGCTGGCACGCGCCGAGACACCCGAGCAACTGCTCGACCGCTCCGAGCAACGGAGGGCATCGAGACCCTGGATGCGCTCGCTGCTGCTGGAGGAGCCTGTGGTGTACCGCAGCGACCTCACCGACGGCGAGTGGGCCGAGCTGCGGAGACGGCTCGGGGAGGAAACGAGGATCTTCAACGAGATGTTCGGGCTGAACATCGAGGCCCGAGCCGAGGGGCTCACGGCCATCGACCCCGAGAGTGGCCTCACCGACAGCCGGTTCCCCGCGGGCGGCACCGTCGGCCAGGCCGCTCTGCTGTTGATCGACCGCCTTGTCGCCGCCGAACGAAACCCCGTCGAGCGCAGCGCCGCGGTGGCCGCCGTCGCCGAACTAGCCGAGGTCCACCGCGTTCGGAGCCGCCACTGGGCACAGATCGCCGACGATCCCGAGCGCCTCACCGACGACATCCTCGAACTTCTCCAGGACCATCGCCTGGTCCACGTCTCCGGCGAGTCCGTCGAGCTGCTTCCGGCGGCCTGGCGCTACGCGGTGGAGGTGCGCATCGAGCAGGGATCGCTGCTGTGACCCATCGCGTGCAGCCAGGGCTGCGAGCCGCGGCGGCTGAAGGGCCCGTCGAGCGGAGGTCGCTGCTATGACGCATCGCGCTACCAGTTCGGGACACGCCCCGCAGTCGCTGCTGGAGGCAGGCCTGCAACCGGTGTGGGTCAAAGTGCGTGCGCGCCTCGACAAGCACGGGTCGCAGCGCCGGGGCGCGATTGCTCTGCCCGACCTCGATCCGGGCAGCGAGTTGACGCTGCGCTCCCTGCTGGGCAAGGTCTCCAAGCGCCTCGACCTCGGCAGACTCGAGACGGCGCTGGTCGAACGTGGGATCGGCAACAACCTGAACGAGGCTCTTGCCCGGCTGGGTCACCCGCCGTCGGCGGAGGCCGCGCAGCGACGGGCTGTTCGAGCCCGCTCGGCTGCGGCCCGGGCGGCGCTGCGAGGCACTGCTGAGTCGTGGCCGGAGCCGTGGGCTGGAGACTGGGCCGACGACGTTGTCAGCGCCGGGCTGCACGGCGGATTCGACCCTAACGACGTCGAGACGCTCGTGCACGACGTACGTCGCCTGCTCGACTACCTGGATCAACACGCGGCATCGAACTCCCGCCCAGCTCCGCGCCCCGACGACGGCCCAAGCAACCTTGTCGGCCCCGGGACCGGCGGCAGCCCCGACCAAAGCGAGCCCGCGAGCCTGGCCGCGTCGCCGTTCGTGAGCCGCAACGAGTTGGCGGCCACGCTGTTCGGTTCGGCCCACGCCCTGGATCCGGGAACCCGGCTGGCCGCCTTCGTCTCAAGAGCCCTGCGCCTCCGCGTCGGCGAAGATCTGACGGGACGGGAGCTGTGGGAGGCGGCCGGCATTCAAGCGGACCGAGTATCCGCGCCGGCGCTGGTGTGGGCCATCCCGGTAACGGGCCGATCGGTGCTCGCCGATTTGTTGCGGGGTGCGGCTGAGGGCGGGTTGCCTCTTCACGTAAGCCTGCTGGCTTTGCGACGCGATCCCGTGATCGTGCCGGCCGGTACGCAGGTGCTCGTAGTCGAGAATCCACGGCTTGTGGAAGCGGCCTCCGAGCGAAACCTGGAGTGCTGCGTGGTTGCCGCCAACGGTAATCCCGCCACCGCAGTCACCACCCTGCTGGGCCACATGCACAGCTCCGGCGCATCGCTGTGGTACCACGGCGACTTCGACGCCGCCGGCATCGCCATCTGCCGTCGAATGCGCGACTCGGGGTGCGCGCCGTGGATGATGGCCGCGAGCGATTATCGGGACGCGATCCGCATAGCCCAGCAAAGCGGGGTGCGTCTGGAGCGCGACACCCGAGACTGTGGCCCCACACCGTGGGACCCGCATCTTGAGACAGCCTTTTGTGCTGGCCGTCTGATCGTCCACGAAGAATCTGTGCTCGACGACGTCCTCGATGGGTTCTCGCTCATGGCTTCACGAAGACAGTCGGCCAGCACCTGAGCCGCTGCTAAGAATAGGACTGACGAGCTAGGAAGGTCTCGCTAGTGTCAGGGTCCCACGCTCTCGGCGCAAGCCGAAGGACCGTGTGCGGCTCGTAGCCTTGCGGCGTGTCACAGCCAGACGACACCGACGCTGCGCCATCGGCTCGTACCAGGGTGCGGCGGGGGGCGCCGCGGGCCCGCTACGGCCGTGACGACGTGCTCGACATCCTCGACGCCGGACTGATCGCGCATGTGGGGGTGACGACAGCCGACGGGCCGCTGGTGCTGCCCATGGCCTACGGACGCGACGGCGACTGGCTCTATCTCCACGGAGCCGCGGCCAACCATTTGCTCAACACCGGCGACGACCAGGAGATCTGTGTGACGGTCACCCATCTCGACGGGCTGGTGATGGCCCGCACGCCGTTCCACAACTCGATGAACTACCGGTCGGTGGTGGTGCGGGGCCGAGCCCGGCGGATCCTCGACGACCAGCGCAGGCTC
>JAKZWH010000064.1:0-6889 GCA_047515615.1 Acidimicrobiales bacterium
GATCAGGGCTAGCACCGTTTCCGCGGCCCGAACTCCCATCTCGTCCACCGCCTGCCGCATGGTGGTCAGCCCCAGCGCGTCGGCCAGATCGTGGTCGTCGAAGCCGATCACGGAGAGATCGCCTGGCACGGCCAGGCCGCGCCTTGCGGCGGCCCGCAGCACGCCGAAGGCCATCTCGTCGGACATGCAGAACACCGCGGTGGGCGGCGTGGGGCGTTCGAGGAGCGAGGGCAGCGCGGCAGCGCCGCCGACGGCTGTCCATTCACCGCTGATCGCCAGTTCGGGATCGACGGCCAGCCCTTCGGCTCGCAAGGCGTCCTCATAGCCCCGGCGGCGCTGCTCGGGGACCGGCGTCGGCGAGCCCGCAAACTGCGGGCCCGCGACGAGGCCGATGCGTTCATGGCCCATTTCGATGAGATGCTCGACGGCGCGTCTAGCTGCGAGCCGGTTGTCGATGGCGATCGACGAAGCGCCCTCAAGCCGTTCGCCCACCGCCACGACGGGCCGGTCGAAGAACGAGTCGGCAGCCCTTCCCTCGGCGCTGACGAACGTGTCGATGAGGACAATCCCATCGACTCGGCGGCAGAAAGATCGAGCCTCCTTCAGGAATCGGTGCCGGTCCTCGGGGGTGGTCATCATGGAGACGAGCAGGTCGTAGCCGGCCTTGGCGAACACCGAGTTGATGCCGCCGAGGGCCCGCGATGGGAACCAGGTCCCGAACTGGGGCGCCACCACCCCGATGGTCCAGGTCCGTCCCGACGCCAGACGGGAGGCCTGCGGGTGGGCCTCGTACTGGAGGTCGGCAGCGACCTCGACCACTCTGGACCGGGTCGCCGGCGCGACGTAGGGGAGGTTGCGCAGCGCGCGGCTGACGGTAGCCACGGAGACATCCGCCAGCCGTGCTATGTCCTTGATGGTGGGCCGGCTACTCGCCACTGCTCAGCTCCCTTCGCCGCGGTGCTGTGACCGCTATCGATCGTCCGCCAGAATCACAGCACACTCGGCGGAACGTTAGACGGCATCACCCGTCGGGCCGGAACACCCCCGTTCGCGGCTAGCCCATCCACTGGCCGCCGTTGACGTCGATGGTGGCGCCGGTGATGTAGCCGGCGTGCGGCCCGCACAGGAACTCCACCATCGCGGCCAGATCGTCGGGGTTTCCGGGAGCGTCGCCGGGGACGGTGGCCAGTATGCGCTCGCGCCATGCGGGGTCGAGCGCATCCCACATGGGCGTGTCGTGAGGTCCGGGAGCCACCGCGTTGACCGTGATGCTGTCGGCCGCGTGGTGCAGGGCCAGGAAGCGGCTCAGGGTGACCAGCCCGCCCTTGCTGGCCGCGTACGCAGGCCCCGAGAGCGCCGAGCCGCCGAATCGGGCGTTCACGGAGGCGATGTTCACGATCCTGCCCCCGCCGGCCTCTCTCATGCCCGCGATCACCTCGCGGGCGCACAGGTAGGCGCCGGTGAGGTTCACGTCGATGATGCGGCGCCAGTCCGCGGGGCTCTCGTCCTCCACTCCCCCGGCGCCGGTCACACCCGCGTTGTTGACGAGCACGGTCGGGTGCCCGTGGCGGCTGCGGATCGCATCGAACGCCGCGGCCACCGACTCATCGTCGGCGATGTCGCAGACGATCGCCTCGACCACGCTGCTCGCCGCGTCGGCGCCTGCGGCGGCGTCTAGGCCGATCACCGTGTCCCCCGCGGCGCTGAGACGCGTACACACCGCGGAGCCGATCGCTCCGGCCGCGCCAGTCACGACCGCCACCCGGCTCACGGCACCACCCACTCCTTGCTGCGCTCGACCGCCCGCATCCAGTCAGCGTAGGCGGCGTCGGTAGAGACTCGCTCCGCGCTGGGGACCGCCTCGAAGTCGAGTTCCCAGTGCTCGGCGACGGCTTCGAGCGACGGCCAGACCCCGGCCGCGAGCCCGGCCAGGTAGGCGGCGCCGAGGGCGGTCGCCTCCCGGAGCTTGGGCCGCTGCACGGTCACGCCTAGCTGGTCGGCCTGCAGCTGCAGCATGGAGTCCATCACGCAGGCGCCCCCGTCGACCCGCAGGCTGCGCACCGGCGTGCCGGTGGCGGCCGCCATGGCCTCCACCACGTCTCGGGTCTGGAAGGCCATCGCCTCCACCGCGGCCCGGGCGATCTCGGGCCGTCCAGTGCCGCGGGTGAGCCCCACGATCAGCCCGCGTGCGTACGGGTCCCAGTGAGGGCTGCCGAGCCCGGCGAAAGCCGGCACCAGGAACACGCCGCCGGTGGACGGGCACTGCGCGGCCAAGGCCTCCAGTTGCGATGCTTCGTCGATCATCTGGAGGCCGTCTCGGAGCCACTGGACCGCCGCCCCGGTGGCGAAGATCGAACCCTCGAGCGCGTACGTGGGAACCGGCCCCTGCGGGGTGTCCAAGAGCCAGGCCACCGTGGTGAGCAGGCCCTCCGCTGGCGGGGGCACCTCCGAGCCGGCGTTCATCAGCACGAACGACCCCGTGCCGTAGGTGTTCTTGGCGTCGCCGGGCGCGAAGGCGGCCTGCCCGAACAGGGCGGCATGCTGGTCGCCGGCGACCCCCGCAATGGGTATGCCTGCGCCGCACGCTGCCCCGGAGCCGGTGACGCCGAAGCTGCCGCTGGAGGGCAGCACCTGCGGCAGCGCGTCGACCGGCACCCCGAACAGCGAGCAGAGCTCGGAGTCCCATCGCAGCGCGCCGATGTCGAAGAGCATGGTCCGGCTGGCGTTGGTGGCGTCGGTGGCGTGGACCCTGCCGCCTGTGAGGTTCCAGATGATCCAGCTGTCGATCGTCCCGACCGCTAGGTCGGGCCCGGCCGCCACCCCGCCCTCGCGGAGCATCCACTCGAGCTTGGAGGCCGAGAAGTAGGGGTCGAGCACGAGACCGGTGCGCTCGCGGACCAGCGGCAAGTGGCCGCCCTGTTCCAGCTCGGCGCATCGCGCCGCGGTGCGGCGATCCTGCCACACGATGGCCCGGTGGACTGGTTCGGAGCGCTGCCGGCTCCAGGCCACCACCGTCTCGCGCTGGTTGGTGACCCCTATGGCCGCGGGCGCCTCCTCCAGACCGCCGGCCACCGCGCCGAGGGTGGACTGCACCGCGGCCCAGATCTCGGATGCATCGTGCTCGACGCGCCCGGGCGTCGGGAAGTGCTGGGTGAACTCGCGCTGGGCCGCCGCCACGATGCGACCCGACTCGTCGAACGCGATGGTGCGGACGCTGGTGGTGCCGGCGTCGATTGCCAGTACGACGGTCATCCGGCCGATCCGAACAGCAGACTCGAGGCTCGCTCCACGCCCGGATCGCTCTCAAGCGTCTCGGCGGTCTCGAGCATCGCCAGCATGGTACGGCGGCGCAGGAAGTCCTCCAGCGTCAAGATGTGCTCGTGGCGGGCCATGACCATGACCTCGGCCGCGGAGCATTCGACACGATCGCTGAGGGGCACTCCCAGCTCCCGGGACTCGCCGACCAGGTCGGCCACGTCCAGTGCCCGGTGACCGTGGCGGCGCCAGAGTCTCGCTGCCGACAACTCGTCGAGTCCGGCTCTAGCTGCGCTGCGCTGGAAGCGGGCCCGCACTCCCTCGGGGGGCTCGCCGAACCAGGCCCGCTCCGGGGTCGTGGGCTGGAGCCCGCAGTCGCGGGCAGCCGCCACGACCTCTTCTCCCACATTGAGGCAGTCGCTGAGCTTCCCGCCCAGTATCGAGATCGTCCCGCGCCCCTGATCGGCCTCCACCGCGTGGCGGCGCGACAGCTCCGTCCAGTCGCGGTCGGTGTCCTCGCCCGCGCCGACCACCAGCGGACGCACGCCGCAGCGGTACGCGATCACGTCGTCGTCCCTCAGCGGCCGGGACAGCCGGAGCCGGGAGTTGGCCTGCTCGAGCAGGAAGTTGCGGTCGTTGAGGGTGACCGACACGTCCGCGCCGTCCACACGGGTGTCGGTTGTGCCTATCAGGGAGCGATGGCCCATCGGGATGACGTAGAACAGCCTCTGGTCGTCGTCGAAGAACGCCAGGATCCGCCCCGACTCGGTCACTTGAGGCACGACAATGTGCGCTCCCTTCGAGAAGCACAGAGCCTGGCGCAGTGTGGTGCCGGCAAGCCGGGCAAGTTCGGGGGCCCGGGGGCCGGCGGCATTGACCAGCACGGTGGCCGAGACGGTGTGGCGGCTGCCTGTCAGCCGGTCGGTCACGTCGGCGCGCCAGCCGCGGCCGGCGCGCTCGGCGCTGTCAAGGCGCAGCCGCGACACGGCTACCGCTCCGTTCTCGATGGCGTCGAGCAGGAGCTGCAGCACGAAGCGGGCGTCGTTGTCGACGAGGAGATAGTCCGAGTACTCGACTGCTCCCCGGACGCCGTCGGAGTCGACGGAGGGCTCGGCGGTCGCCAACGCACGCGCCGACAGTCGCCGGGGCCGGCCCGTGGCGAACCTCCCCAGCGCCCAGTAGGCGTGCGCGCCGAGAGTGGCGTACGTCGGTGAGTACGGCGACGTGGGGCCGAGTGCGGCTAGGAACCGGACCTCCTGGACCCGGCTGGCATAGGAGCGGGCCAGAAGGTTGCGCGAGCGGCACAGCCCCGCAACCAGTCCGAGCTCGTAGGTCTGCAGGTACTTGAAGCCGCCCCAGACGAGGTTGGATGACTCCTGGCTCACGCCCGATCCGAAGTCCTCGGACTCGATGAGCGCCACGCTCAGTCCATGGGTGGCCAGCGCCAGCGCCGAGATCGCGCCGTTGATCCCTCCGCCCACGACCAAGACGTCGTGTCCATGGGCGGTCAATCGATCCAGGTGCTCTTCTCTGACCGCGGACCGGTGCAGCCCCTCTCCGGGATGCCCGGGCGCGGCGTCGCTGCTCATTCGAAGGCGACGGGATCGGGTGAGGGAAGGGGAAAGTCCCATTCGCCCCCCAAGAGCTCCGACAGCGTCTTGGCTGCAGTGCAGACCAGCGCCGCGCACCTCCCGATGACTTCGCCGTCAAGGCGTGTCGCCGGACCCGAGATGCCGATGGAGGCGCGTACGTTCCCGCCGATGCCGACCACGGGCGAGGCGACACAGCGAACCCCGATATTGAGCTCCTCATTGTCCAAAGCGAAGCCCCGGTCTGCGGTTGCAGCAAGGTCGCGCAGGAATTCTGCCCTGTCGGTGATCGTGTGCTCAGTGAACCTCTCGAGGGCGTCGAGATCCATCACCTCTCCCAGCGCCTCAGCAGAGTCGCGGCAGTAGAGGGCCTTGCCGGTGGATGTGGCGTGCACCACCACAGGTGCCCCGATCTCGGTTTCGACCGTGATCTTGCGAGCCAGGCGCTCCCTGGCGATGTACACGCCGCCTCGCACCGTGCGGTGAGCGAGGTGGACCGACTCGCCGGTGACGTTCATCAGCTCGCGCATCAGCGGGCGGGCCTGGGCGATCAGATCCATGTTCCGCAGCAGCGAGCCGGCCAGCTGAACGACCCCGGCACCCAGCGTGTAGGTCTTGTTGGCCTCGTCGCGATGCACGTAGCCCCGGTTCTTGAGAACGCCCAGCAGCCGATGCACATGGCCGTTGTCGGCGTCGAGCATCCGGGCCAGCTCGCTTAGCCCGACCGGGCCTGGGACCGACCCGAGTGCTTCAAGCACATCGAGGCCGGTCATCAGGGCTCCTCCCACGCGCGGCTTGGCTCCGGCCATCTCAGGTGCCTCCCTTCGGGGCCGAATCGCCCGTGTCGCGTTGTCCCAACAGCTCCGAGCGCACCGCCTGGGCTGATCGGCCCACCGGGGCGTCGACGGACACCGAGGAGCCGTCTCTGGCCGACCGCTGCGCCGCCAGCGCGGCGGCCAGCACGTCGCGGCCCTCAGCCAGGGTGAGCACCGGCTCGCGGCCCGCCGCGATCGTGTCCAGGAGGCTGCGGGTCGCCCCGATGAAGGACTGCTCCCAGCCCGTCTCGCACTCGTAGGTCTCGACCCGGCCGTCGGCGTAGCTCACCACCGGCGGGGCGTCGCCGATCTGGCCGTGGCCCCGGTTGACCCAAACCACTCCCCTGGTGCCGGTGATCTCCATCCGGTCGTCCTGCGCGTAGTGGGAGGTGCCCTCGATCAGCAGCTCCTGCGAGTACACGACCTCGACGCTGGCAACCGCCCCGGACTCGTAGCGCATTGACACCAGCGACGGAGAGTCGAGCTCGAACGACAGCACGTAGGTGGATCCGATCCAGGCGTGCACCTCCGCCGGCTGCCCCAGCACGATCCAGGCCAGCGAGAACTTGTGATGACCGTCGTCGAACACCAGCGGCCCGCCGCCGCACTCTTCGGGATTGTTGCGCCACAGCAGCGCCGAGAACGGGATGTCCCACGCGCTCGGGCTGTAACCCGCGTTGCTCTTGAGCCGTACCGACAGCGGCTCGCCGATCAGGCCCTGCTCGATGAGCTCCAGCGCCTTGAGAACGGGCGGATAGAACAGGAAGTTCTCATAGAGGCGGACCACCTTCGACGACCCGGTCGCGGCGCTCAGGAGCCGGTCGGCGTCGGCCAGGCTCAACGCCAGCGGCTTCTGCAGCGACACATGCAGGTCGCAGTCGATGGCGAACGCCGCCAGCTCGCAGTGCAGGTGGTGCGGCACGATTATCTCGACGAGGTCGACCAGCCCGGACTCGCAAAGCTTGCGGTAGTCGTCGAAGATCTCCGCTTCGGGCAGCCCCCACTGCGCGGCTCTGGACGCCGCGTTGGTCCGGTCGACGTCGCAGAGGGCGACGATCCCCGCGTCGTCGCGGTCCCGATAGCCGAGGGCATGCAGGTCCGAGATTCGGCCGCAGCCGATGATTCCCACGCGAAGAATGGCTACTCCTTGAGCGCCCCGGAGAGCAGTCCCCGGACGAAGTGCTTCTGGAAGATGAAGAATACGACGACTGTCGGGACGCTGGCGATGAC
>JAKZWH010000065.1:0-4118 GCA_047515615.1 Acidimicrobiales bacterium
CGGGCCCACAGCGGCCACGCGGTGGTGCTGGCCACCGGCGGCTACGGCAACGTCTACTACCTGTCCACCAACGCCATGAACTGCAACGTCACCGCGGCGTGGCGGGCCCACCGGCGGGGCGCGGCCTTCGCCAACCCGTGCTACACCCAGATCCACCCCACCTGCATCCCGGCCAGCGACGAGTTCCAGTCGAAGCTGACCCTCATGTCGGAGTCGCTGCGCAACGACGGCCGTATCTGGGTGCCCCGCAACATGGACGAGGCCCGGGCCGCGGCCGACGTGCCCGACGCCGACCGCTACTACTTCCTGGAGGAGAAGTACCCGGCGTTCGGCAACCTGGTGCCCCGCGACGTGGCGTCGCGCAACGCCAAAACGGTGGTGGACCAGGGCCTGGGGGTGGGGCCGCGGCGCAACGGCGTGTACCTCGACTTCGCCGACGTGATCGGCCGCGACGGCGAGCATGTGGTGCGGGAGAAGTACGGGAACCTGTTCGACATGTACGACCGCATCACCGGCGAGGACCCGTACCACTCGCCCATGCGCATCTACCCGGCCACCCACTACACCATGGGCGGGCTGTGGGTGGACTACAACCTGATGACCAACGTGCCGGGGCTCTACGCCCTGGGCGAGTGCAACTTCTCGGACCACGGGGCCAACCGGCTGGGGGCCTCCGCGCTGATGCAGGGCCTGGCCGACGGCTACTTCGTGCTGCCCTACACCATCGGCGACTACCTGGCGCCGAAGCTGGGGTCGGCGCCGGTGCCGACCGGCGACCCGGCGTTCGCGGCGGCGGTGGCCGAGGTGGACGACCGCACCCGGGGCTGGCTGGCCAAGCGGGGCACCAAGTCGGTGGACTACTACCACCGGGAGCTGGGCAAGATCGTGTGGGAGTACTGCGGCATGGCCCGCAACCGCACCGGCCTGGAGAAGGCGCTGAGCGAGATACCGGCGCTGCGCGAGGAGTTCCGGGCCAATGTGAAGGTGCTGGGGTCGGCCGACACCACCAACCAGTCGCTGGAGCAGGTCAACCGGGTGGACGACTTCATGGAGATGGCCGAGCTCAAGGTGCGCGACGCCCTGCACCGCGAGGAGTCCTGCGGCGGGCACTTCCGCGAGGAGCACCAGACCCCCGAGGGCGAGGCCCTGCGCGACGACGAGAACTTCGCCTACGTGGCCGCCTTCCACTGGCAGGGTCCCGACCGGCCCCAGGAGCTGATCAAGGAGCCCCTCGAGTTCGAGAACGTCAAGCTCACCCAGAGGAGCTACAAGTGAGCGCCGGCAACGGCTCGGGCTCCGGCAACGGGCACGGCGTCAGGATGCGGTTGAGGCTGCGGATCTGGCGCCAGGACGGGCCCGATGCGCCGGGGGCTTTCCTCGATGTCGACGCCCACGACATCCCTGCCGACGCCTCGTTCCTGGAGATGCTCGACATCGTCAACGAGCGCCTCCTCGACGACGACATCGAGCCGGTGGTGTTCGCCCACGACTGCCGTGAGGGCATCTGCGGCACGTGCGGGGTGATGATCAACGGTCGCCCCCACGGCCCCGAGAAGGCCACCGCCACCTGCCAGCTGCACATGCGCAAGTTCAGCGACGGCGACCAGATCGTGATCGAGCCGTTCCGGGCGGCGTCGTTCCCGGTGATCAAGGACCTGATGGTGGACCGGCGGGCCTTCGACCGGATCATCGAGTCGGGCGGCTACATCTCGGCGCCCACCGGCACCGCCCCCGACGCCAACGAGATCCCGGTCCCCAAGGATGTGGCCGAATTCGCCATGGACGCGGCGGCCTGCATCGGGTGCGGGGCGTGCGTGGCGGCCTGCCCCAACTCGGCGGCGCAGCTGTTCACCGCGGCCAAGCTCGGCCATCTCAACGTGCTGCCCCAGGGCCAGCCCGAGCGCTGGCGGCGGGCCGAGGCC
Source organism: Acidimicrobiales bacterium (assembly GCA_047515615.1). GTDB lineage: Bacteria > Actinomycetota > Acidimicrobiia > Acidimicrobiales > Aldehydirespiratoraceae > Aldehydirespirator. The sequence continues at coordinate 1,923 of JAKZWH010000065.1, forward strand.
ATGGTGGAGACCATGGAGTCGTTCTTCGGGTCGTGCACCAACCACGGCGAGTGCACCGAGGCCTGCCCCAAGGAGATCAGCCTCGACTTCATCGCGGTGCTGAACCGCGACTACCTCAAGGCCAAGGTGAAGAACCGCCGCCTCGCCTCCCAGACCTGATGCTCAACGCTGCCGGCTGGCCCTCGGCGGGGGGCGGCTGGCTCACACAACATCTTGAGCCGCCTCGTACATCATGTTCCCCAAACCCGAACAGTAAGCAATGGAGCATCCCAGCCAATCGGTCACCCTTGAGCGCCGCGGCGACATCGCCGTGGTGGCAGTCGACAACCCGCCGGTCAACGCCTTGGGCCAGCATGTTCGGGCCGGCCTCCTCAAGGCGATGCACCACGTCGACAGCAGTGACGCCAAGGCCGCAGTGCTGATCTGTCGCGGCCGTACCTTCATCGCCGGTGCGGACATCACCGAGTTCCGCAAGGCACTCGAGGAGCCGGCCGCCCAAACCGTGCATGCCGCGATCGAGGGCTGCTCCAAGCCAGTGATCGCGGCGATCCACGGCACCGCGCTCGGAGGTGGACTGGAAGCCGCCCTGTGTGCCCACTATCGGGTGGCCACCGAGGGGACCAAGTTCGGTCTCCCGGAAGTGAAGCTGGGGATACTGGCCGGAGCCGGCGGCACACAGCGCCTGCCTCGGGTGACCGGCGTGGCGAAGGCACTCGAGATGGTGACCTCGGGCGAACCCATCGGACTCGATGAAGCGGCGGCCTGCGGCTTGGTCGATGAGATCGTGGATGATCTCGAGTCGGGCGCCATCGAGTTCGCCGAGCGAGTGGTCGCCGAGGGACGGCCACTCACCAAGATCCGGGACCGCCGCGACAAACTCGACGGGGTCGACCCCGCGGTCTTCGCGCAACATCGTGCCTCCATCGCCCGCCGCACCAGGGGCTTCCTCGCGCCCGAGTCGAGCATCCAGTGCATCGAAGCGGCGGTGAACCTCGACTTCGATGCCGGACTGGCCCGCGAGGGTGAGCTGTTCGCCGAATTGAGCACTGGAGTCCAGGCGAGGGCGCAGCAGCACTACTTCTTCGCGGAACGAGCGGCCAAAAAGATCCCTGATGTCCCCCGGGACACGCCAACCATCGAGGTCGGAACGTGTGGAATCCTCGGCGCGGGGACGATGGGCACCGGCATCGCAATGAGCTTCGCCAACGCCGGCATACCAGTGACCATCGTCGAGCGCGACCAAGCATCGTTGGACCGAGGCCTGGCCGTGGCGCGCAAGAACTACGAACGCACCGCGTCGCGCGGGCGTATCAGCTACGACGATGCCGAGACCAGGATGGGGCTCATCACCGGCTCGCTCGATATCGGCGACTTCGCCGACGTCGACATCGTCATCGAGGCCGTCTTCGAGAACATGGACCTCAAGAAGTCCGTGTTCGCCGATCTAGACGCTGTCTGCAAGCCGGGAGCGGTGCTGGCCAGCAACACGTCCGCGCTGGACGTGAACGAGATCGCCAGCGTCACCAGCCGGCCCCAGAGCGTGATCGGCATGCACTTCTTCTCGCCCGCCAACGTCATGAAGCTGCTCGAAGTCGTGCGGGGTGACGCGACCTCGCCCGAGATCATCGCCACTGCTATGGCAACCGGAAGGACTGTCGGGAAGATCCCGGTGCTGGTGGGCGTGTGCGACGGCTTCGTCGGCAACCGCATGCTGTACATGCGCCGCATCGAAGCCGACCGGATGATCCTCGAGGGGGCCGACCCGGCTCAGGTCGACAAGGTGCTCTACGACTTCGGGTTCCCCATGGGGCCGTTCGCGATGAGAGACCTCGCCGGCCTCGACATCGGTTGGGACGAGTCAGCCTCCAAGGGTGAGACGCTGCGCGATCTGCTCTGCGAGAGCGGCCGCCGCGGTCAGAAGAACGGGCGTGGCTACTACACCTACGATCCTGAGACCCGGGCCGCAACCCCCGACGCTGAGGTTGTGGAGATCATCCGATCATTGGCGGCGGCTCAAGGCGTCGAACAACGCGACATCGAGGACCAGGAAATACTCGAGCGCTGCCTGTACCCGATGGTGAACGAGGGAGCAAAGATCCTGGAGGAGGGCATCGCCATCAGAGGTAGCGACATAGACGTCGTGTGGGTGAATGGTTACGGCTGGCCCGTGTACACCGGCGGTCCGATGTTCTGGGC
>JAKZWH010000066.1:0-4515 GCA_047515615.1 Acidimicrobiales bacterium
CTGGTTCCCGCCGCGGCGCGGCGGCTGCTGGCCGAGTCCCGGCTCCAGATCGAAGCCGACAGCGGCCAGGCGGCCCGGACCGCGGCCCTAGTCGTCGACATGCGCTATATGGGCCAGGCCCACGAGACGTCGGTGCCCTACACCGAGGGCGAGCCGTGGGAGGCGCTGTGCGGGCGGTTCCATCGCCTGCACGCCGAGCGCAACGGCTTCTCCCGGCCCAGCGACCCGGTGGAGGCGGTGACGGTGCGGGCCGAGGCGGTCGGAGCGGCTGCGCTGAGCTGGGCGGACCTGCCCCCGTACGAGCCCGAGCCCGGCGACCCGAGGCGCGGGGCTCGCCCGGTGATCGGCCCGTCGGGAGCCGCGGAGGCGCAGGTGTGGTGGCGACCGGCGCTGGCGGTGGACGCCGAGGTGGTCGGCCCGGCCATCATCGCCGAGGGCGAGTCCACGACGTGTCTGGCCGCCGGCGATCGGGCCACCGTTCATGAGACCGGCGCGCTGAGGATCGAGTGGTGACCAATCTCAAGACTGGCAGCATTTTGAGCGATATGGGTGCACAGCGCTGCCCATTCCGCCGGCAACCGATGGTCCATCCGAGAACTGGCAGCATTTTGAGCGATATGGGTGCACAGCGCTGCCCATTCCGGGGGTGGTGACGGTGTGGTGCTGAACGCGATCGATCTGGAGGTGGCCCGGCACCGGTTCACGGCCGCGGCCGACGAGATGGGCGGCGTGCTGCGCCGCACCGGGTATTCGCCCAACATCAAGGAGCGGGCCGACTTCTCGACCGCGATGTTCGTGCCGGACGGCGAGCTGCTGGCCCAGGCCGAGCACATACCCGTGCATCTCGGCTCCATGCCCGCCTCGGTTCGGGCTGTGATCGACGCCTTCGGCGAGGTGCTGGAGCTCGACGCCCAGTACGCGGTCAACGACCCGTACCACGGTGGCACTCACCTCAACGACCTGACCATCGTGCGGCCGGTCGCCTACCGCGGCGACCTCGTCGGCTGGGTGGCCAACCGGGCCCACCACTCCGACGTCGGCGGCGACGCGCCCGGCTCGATGCCGGCTGACGCCACCAGGCTGGACCAGGAAGGCCACGTCGTGGCCCCGATGCTGGCCGCCCGCGCCGGCCAGTGGGTGCCGGAGTTCCTCGACCCGTTCCTGGACGCCACCCGCACCCCCGACGAGCGCCTCGGGGACCTGTCGGCCCAGCTCGGAGCCAACGAGGTCGGGGCTAGGAGACTCATCGAGCTGTGCGAGGCCTACGGCCCGCCGGGCTATACCGCGATCAGCGACGGGCTGCTCGACTACGGAGAGCGCCGGATGCGGTCCGCCATCGGAGAGCTGCCCGACGGCGACTACAGCTTCGAGGACTTCGTGGAGGGCCCCGACCGCCTGCACAACATCACGGTGAGAGTCACCATCGACGGCTCGGAACTGCACGCCGACTTCGCGGGCTCGGCGCCACAGGTAGAGGCCAACTTCAACTCGGTGGAGGCGGTGGCGGCGTCGTGCCTGTACTACGCGGTGCGGGTGGCAACCGATCCGTCCATCCCCGCCAACGGCGGCTGCTACCGACCCATCACCATGTCCGCGCCTGCGGGGTCCATCGTGAGCGCCGAGCCGCCCGCAGCGGTTGCAGCCGGCAACGTTGAGACCTCCCAGCGCATCGCCGACGCGCTGCTGGGAGCGCTGGCGCAGGCGGCGCCCGCGGCGGTGCCGGCCGCGTCGCAGGGGACCATGAACAACGTGCTGGCCGGATCGGACGCCTTCGCCTACTACGAGACGGTCGGCGGCGGCCAGGGCGGCCGCTGCGGCCGGGCCGGCCAGTCCGGCATCCACACCGGCATGACCAACACCAAGAACACCCCCATCGAGAGCCTCGTCCAGCACTACCCGCTGCGGATCACCGCCTACGGCCTGCGCTCCGACAGTGGCGGCGAGGGCCGCTACCCGGGTGGCCAGGGCATCGTGCGGGAGATGGAGTTCCTATCCGACGCCACCGTGACCCTGATGGGCGAGCGCCGCGTGACGCAGCCCTGGGGTCTGCAGGGCGGCGGCCCGGGCGCGAGGGGCGAGGACTGGCTGATCCGGCGCTCCGGCAACCGGGAATTGCTCCCCGGCAAGATCACCCTCCAGGTCCAAGCCGGCGACCGCCTGCAAGTCCTGACCCCCGGAGGAGGCGCCTGGGGCGCTCGCTGACGACGCCACGCTGAGGGCGGAACCAACGCGCATTCACTTGGACACAATATTGGACAACTAGATGGACAAAATAGATACTTGTTAGTAGACTGCTCTCATGCGGCGCTATCTTGAAACACATCCGTGGATCACTTTCAAGGCCACGGACGTCAACGATCTCGGTCCCATCACCTGGATGCTGCTTGGCGAGGCACGCTCTAAGTGCGAGCACTTGGCCGGAGCCCCGCTCCAACCGGACATGGCGAAGCAACTCTACAAAGTGGCCTTGGTGAAGGGCGCTCAGGCGACTACCGCCATCGAGGGCAACACGCTAACCGAGAAGCAGGTGGAAGGAATTCTCGAAGGCACTTTCAGGGCCCCGCCCTCTCGGGCCTATCAGGAGCGCGAGGTTCGCAACGTGCTCGACGCGTTGCAGGAGATCGACGATGCAGTCATGGGGAACAGTTCACCCGTGATCACTAAGGAGCTGATCTGCGAGTACAACCGGCGCCTGTTAGACGGCACCCAGCACGATTCGCAGGTCCTGCCTGGAAAGGTGCGAGATTTCTCCGTTGTCGTATCGGCCTATCGAGGTGCACCGGCCGAAGACTGCGAGTACCTACTGGAACGCCTAGCGGAGTGGCTGGAGAGCGACGTCTTCATGTCGGACGACCCTGAGTTGCAGTTTGCGCTCGTCGCCACCTGTGCGATGTACGCCCACCTCTACATTGCCTGGCTGCACCCCTTCGGCGACGGCAACGGACGCACAGCCAGGCTGCTGGAGTTCCTAATCCTCGCGAGGAGCGGCCTGGCGCCCCTACCGGCTGCCCACCTACTGTCGAACCACTACAACCTCACCCGCGACCAGTACTACAGCGAACTGGGGCGGGCAAGCGAGACAGGCAGGAGCGTCGATTTCTTGACCTACGCGGCACAAGGCCTAGTGGACGGACTTCGAGATCAGATCGACCAAGTTCGACAGCATCAGCTGGATGTGACGTGGATCAATTACGTCCATCAAGTGATGAACCAATACTCACCAAGTCAAGCGCGCGACCGGCAGAGAGCCGTCGTGCTCGCCATGCCTACCGACCGGGACGTAACGAAGGATGAAATCCCGATGCTTACCCCCGAACTAGCAGCGTTGTATGCGACAAAGGGCCCTCGAACCCTGAGCCGCGATCTCAACAAGTTGAGCAACTCAGGACTAGTGCACAGGCACTACGGCAAGTGGATGTCCAATCACTTCATCATGAAGGCGTTCCTGCCGCCCGTCGCCGACGGAAACCACTAACGCCGTGTAGGAGGGATCTTCTCTGCCGGACACCTGTTGGCGGCGGGTCTGGCACGTGGGTGGTGCTGGGCCCGAATAGCGGGGCGGTTGCTCGGAAGCGCGCTGGGCCCGAAATTCACCGGGTCGGGCGTTACTCTCACGGCATGGCCCACGACAAGCATCAGCTTGGTCGACAGTCACCCATTCACGTCCGCGTGCTAGCGCGATGACCCGGCGAGTCCTGCTCGTGGGCTCCCTTCCGTTCGAGGACGAAGCTTCGGCCATGGCCCGTGCGATCGAGCTCGTCGGCGACCGGCTCCTCGCTCTGCCGGACGGCGAGATCGGGGAGCGGTCCGACCAGTATCCGAGCGGCGACCGGTCCCAATGGGTGGCCGGACTAGCTGGACGGCTCGCGAGAGAGCCATCCCTGTTCGATGTCCTCGACGCCGGCACGATGAACGAGCAGGGCTTTCCCGTCGACTTCGATTCAACGGCTCGGCTGCGCCCGAAAATTGGCCCCACCAAGCTCGGTGAGCGCCTCTGCCTCGGCTACGACACGGCTGCGCTCCGCAGTTGGCCCCACTTCGAGCGTCTGCGATCAGAAGTAGGACTCCCCGGACTGCGCATGCAAGTCGGGATACCAACCGGCCTCGGCATCGCAGTCAGCGTCCTCAGCACCGCGCGGGCGCTGCGATATGCACGGGCGTTCGCAGCGGGTCTGGAGCGCGAGGCCACCGAGATCGTCCGAGTGATCGGCGCCAAGAACCTCCTGTTCCAGATAGAGGCTCCCATAGAGGTCATCGCGGCTCACCGCATTCCGCGGCCGGCGGCCGGACTGGCGGCCAAGCCGATAGTCGACCTCGTGCGAAGGCTCCCCTCACAGACCCCAGTCGGTGTGCACCTCTGCTACGGCGACCTCAACAACATCGCGTTGATCGCACCCGACAACTTCGACCGGCTCGTCGGCTTCGCCAATGCGCTCATCCGCCGATGGCCCAAGTCCCACACTCTCGCCTATGTGCATCTGCCATTCGCAGCCGGTGCGTCGCCGCCACCGACGG
>JAKZWH010000067.1:0-8689 GCA_047515615.1 Acidimicrobiales bacterium
CTTCTGGTCTTCGGTGCTGTGGCGCAGCAGGGTCGGGCCCAGCATGGCGATGGTGGCACCGACGAATCCGGGTGCTTCCTCGTAGCCGGCTGCGACCTCCGAGAAGATCCGCGCCTGCCACGGCTCGCCCCCGCCCCCGCCGTAGGCGCGGGGCCAAGTCAATCCGGCCCAGCCGTGCTCGAACAGCTTGCGCTGCCATGCCCGCCCGCGGTCGAAGTACTCTCCGGCGCGCTCGGTGTCCACATAGAGCGGGACGCTCCACAGATCGTCGCCTGATCGGGGAGTGGCGTGGCGGTCGTGCCAGGTCCGAACCCGGGCCCGGAACGCGGCCTGCTCGGCGGTTTCGCTCCCGTCGCGGCCCGGGTCTCGATCGGAGTGTCTGGTGACCAAGGCGATTCTCTTCTCCTGGGCGCTCGAGCGATGACCGTTACCCTCTGCGGGCGTGTCCGAGATGCTCAATGAACGCTACGGGGAGCCGGGCTTCGCCATGCTCGGCCCCACGTCCATAGCCACCATCGGGCGCAAGCCCGCGACCACCTAGGGGCAGCAGCCGTGAAATTCGCCATGTTCTACGAGATCCCTGTGGCCCGACCCTGGTCGGACCGCAGCGAGCAACAGGCCTACCAGGAGGTGGTCGAGCAGGTCCGGCTGGGCGACCGGGTCGGCTTCCATTCGGTGTGGACCGTGGAGCACCACTTCCTGGAGGAGTTCTCGCACTGCTCCAACCCCGAGGTCCTCTACGGCCATCTGGCTGCCGTCACCGAGAACCTGCGGCTGGGCTACGGGGTGCGGCTCATGCCCAAGCCCTACAACCACCCGGTTCGCACCGCCGAGTCGGTCGCAGTGCTCGACTTGCTGTCGAACGGGCGGGTCGAGCTGGGCACCGGCCGGTCGGCGACCCGGGCCGAGCTCGAGGGATTCGGCATCCATCCCAGCGAGACCCGGGCCATGTGGCGCGAGGCGCTGGAGATGACCGTCGCCGCCATGACCTCCGACGAGATCGAGTGGGACGGCCACTACTGGCAGATGCCGAGGCGGCGGGTGCTGCCCAAGCCCATCCAACAACCCCATCCGCCGCTGTGGGCCGCCACCAGCTCCGACGGGGGCCATCGCATGGTCGGTGAGGCGGGCTTGGGGCTGCTGTCGTTCTCGGTGGGCACGCCCCCCGAGGAGCTCGCCCGGCGCATCGGCATCTATCGCGAGGGCATCGCCGCCTGCACCGACCCCGTGGGCCGCTTCGTCAACGACCAGGCCGCCACCTTCACGATGGTCAACGTGGCGCCGACGGTGTCCGAGTCGGTCGAAGTGGCCGCGGAGTCCTTCGAGTGGTACCCCCGCAAGGGGGCCCGCCTCATCGGTTCGGTGGCCCAATGGCTGCGGGAGATGGACGTCGAGCTGGGCACCTACGACTATCTGGGCAGGACGGCGGACCATGTGGAGGACGGCTCGATCGACCACCTGACGATGGACTACCTGCTGGAGACCAACGCCTGCGTGTGCGGAGACCCCGGGCGGGCCATAGAGATGTTCAGGGCCTACGAGGCCACCGGCTGCGACATGGTGTTCTGCCTGTTCAACCCGTACAAGGTGCCCCACGACAAGGTCATGCAGACCATCGAGTTGATGGGAGCCCATGTCATCCCCGAATTCACATGATCCTCGGAGCCCGCGTATGTGGGGTTCTTTGGCCGAGAGGGGGGCATAATCGAGAGCGATCGACAACCAAAAGGGGGATCTGCAATGAGTGAGGCATACATCGTCGACGCGGTGCGCACGCCGACGGGCCGTCGGGGCGGCGGGCTCGCGGAGGTGCACCCTGCTGACCTCGGGGCGGCGGCCATCAAGGCGCTGCTGCACCGCACCGATGTCGACCCCATGGCCGTCGAGGACGTGATCTTCGGCAACCTCGACAACGTCGGCCCCAACGCGGGCGACATCGCCCGCACCTGCTGGCTGGCCGCGGGCCTGCCCGAGGCCGTGCCGGGCGTGACCGTGGACCGCCAGTGCGGGTCGGGCCAGCAGGCGGTCAGCTTCGCGGCGATGGCCGTCAAGTCCGGCGTGCACGACATGGTCGTGGCCGGCGGCGTTCAGAACATGTCGATGGTCCCCATCGGCACCGCCCTGGTCGCGGGCGAGCCTCTGGGCCACAGCGACCCGTTCACCGGCTCCGAGGGATGGGTGCAGCGCTACGGCACCCAGGAAGTCTCCCAGTTCCGGGGGGCGGAGATGATCGCCGAGAAGTGGGACTTCAGCCGGGCCGACATGGAGGCCTACGCGCTGGAGAGCCACCGCAGAGCCATCCAGGCCATCGACGAGGGCCGCTTCGAGGCGGAGATCGAGCCCGTCAACGGGGTGACCACCGACGAGGGCCCCCGCCGCGACACGTCCCTGGAGAGGATGCAGTCGCTCCGGACGCTCACCGAGGGCGGGCGGCTCACTGCGGCGGTGTCCAGCCAGATCAGCGACGGGGCGGCGGCCCTGCTGGTGGCGTCGGAGCGGGCCGTCGACGAGCACGGGCTGAAGCCCCGGGCCCGCATCCATCACATGTCGGTGCGGGGCGACGACCCCATCTACATGCTCACCGGGCCCATCCCGGCCACCGCCTACGCGCTGGAGCGCACCGGCATGGCTATCGACGACTTCGACCTGTTCGAGTGCAACGAGGCCTTCGCGCCGGTGCCGATGGCCTGGATGCACGAGCACCACATCCCCCACTCCAAGGTCAACGTCAACGGCGGGGCCATCGCGCTGGGCCATCCGCTGGGCTGCACCGGGGCCAAGCTGATGACCACCCTGCTGCACGAGCTGGAGCGCACCGGCGGGCGCTGGGGCCTGCAGACCATGTGTGAGGGTGGCGGCCAGGCCAACGTCACCATTATCGAGCGCCTGTGAGTGCCGAGCTTGCCGGGTCGGCTGAACGCGCCGGCGCGGTGAGCGGCCTGGCGCATCAGAAGGTGGTGCTGGTGACCGGCGCCGCGGGCGGGATCGGCCGGGCCGCGGCGCGGCAGTTCGCGGCCCAGGGCGCATCCCACGTGGTGGTTGCCGACCTTGACGCTGGAGGCGCGACCGAGACGGTGAACGAGATCAACTCCGCCGCGTCCGAGCCGCAGGCCTCGGCCCTCCAGGTCGACGTCACCGACGAGGCTGCGGTCGAGGCAATGGTGGATGGGATCGTCTCGCAGCACGGCCGCCTCGACATCGCCTTCAACAACGCCGGGATCGCCGACATGATGTCGGAGTTCCACCAGCTGGAGCTGGCTCGCTGGGACCGCATGATCGCCGTCAACTTGACCAGCGTGTTCCTGTGCATGAAGCACGAGCTGCGCCACATGGCCGCCCACGGCGGCGGAGCCATCGTCAACACGTCCTCAGGGGCGGGGGTGGTGGCCGCGCCGGGCCAGCCCCACTACACCGCGGCCAAGCACGGTGTGGTGGGCCTCACCAAGGCGGCCGCGCAGGAGTACGCCCGCCGGGGGATCAGGGTCAATGCGGTGCTCCCGGGCTCCACCGACACTCCCATGATCCGGCGGTTCATCGGCGACAACGAGGAGATCGCCAAGATGATCGCGGCCACCAACATCGGCGGCCGGATGCTCACCGCCGACGAGGTTGCCGAGGCGGCCGTCTGGCTGGCCTCCGACGCGGCCAGCATGGTCAACGGCCAGTCGCTGATCGTCGACGGGGGCGGACTCGTCCGCTGAGAGGCCGACGGGATAGGCCGCTCGGGCCCGGCTTCCCGCTCACCTTCGCTGCGCTCAGGGGCCGCTCGGGCCCGGGGCCTCGCTTAGCGCCTCGCCAGAATCCTCACGAATTGCTGCCTACGCGCTCGGCCTCTCGGTCAGGGCTCCGTCGACCCGCAGGGAGGCCTCGTCCTCGCTCACGTCCAGCGCGAACGACAGCTCCGACACCAGCACGCTTCGGGCCGTGTTGTAGAGCGTCTTCTCCCCGGCGGACAGCCCCTTGGCCCGGTCGCGAAGCGCCAGGTTGCGCACCACCTCGGCCACTTGGTAGACGTCGCCCGACTTCAGCTTCTCCTGGTGGTTCTTGTAGCGGCGGGACCAGTTGGCCGGCTCGCGGACGTCCTTGCGGGCCAGAACATCGAAGAGATCGTCCACGTCCTCGGTGCTGATAGGCCAGCGCATCCCGACGTCCTCGGCCTTGTCGGCGGGCACGGCCACGGTCATCTCGCCGTGGGTCATGCGCAACACCAGGTAGTCGTGCTCCTCGCCAAAGCTGGTGCGCTTCTCCAGCCTCACAACCTCGGCGGCACCGTGATGCGGGTACACCACCCGATCACCGACCTTGAAGCTCACGCTTCGACTCTACAGCCGCCGACCATGGTTTCGGCGCAGCCCGAGGCCCCCGCGGCCCGGTTGTGGACGTTGCTTCTCCGAGGGCCGCGGCTAGGGCCGAACCGCTTCTGAGGGGGCGCGGCTGCGGCCCGTCCGCGGTTGAGAGTTGCCGGGGCTACTGAGGCGCGACCGCGGTCCCGAGCGCTTCGAGCGCCGACGCGGTGCGCTGCGCCGACTCGGCCAGCACTGCGGGGTCGCGTGCGGAGCCTCGCAGTACGTCGACGATCTCGTAGGTGGAGCGGTCCACCCAGGTCGGCGTGTGGGAGATGTCGCTCACCCGCCACTGGCCGCTGGCGGTGTCCTCGGTCACGGTGAGGTGCACGATCACTCCGTCCTGAGTGGCGACGGGGCATTCGTCGCAGCTCTCGGCGGACTGGTTCGACAGGAAGTTTCCCAGCCCGTACACCAGGAACTCCCCGCCGATCTGGGTCACCGGCTGCACGACGTGGGCATGGTGGCCGAGGATCAGGTCGATGTCGGGGGAGGCCAGCATGCGGGGGCCCACGCCGGTCTGCAGTTCGTCGGGGGCCGCGTCGTAGTTCTTGCCCCAGTGCATCGAAAGCACAACGAAGTCCGCGCCCTCCAGTCGCGCCCGCCTCGCCTCGTCGAGGATGGCTGCCTCGTCGATCACGTTGGAGAGGTAGGCCTCGTTCTCGGGCAACTCCCCGTTGTTGAAGCCATAGGTGTAAGACAGGTGCGCGACGGTCGCGTCGCCCGCTTCGACCAGCGTGACCCTGTCGCGGCCCTCTACGGAGAGAGCCATGCCGGCGTGGGCCACCTCGGCCCGGTCGAGAGCGGCGATCGTGCCCACGATGCCCTCGCGCCCCGCGTCGGTTGCGTGGTTGGAGGCCACTGAGCAGGTGTCGTAGCCGGCGTCCGCGATGGCCGCGGCCAGCTCCCTGGGCACGATGAACGCCGGGAAGTACGACAGCCAGGCGTTGTTGGGCGACATCGGCGTCTCCACGTGGCACACCGCCAAATCGGCGTCTCTGAGGATGGGCGCCACGTGAACGAACATCGGCGAGAAGTCCCAGCCGTCGGTGTTGCTGGCGGCGTCCGCCACGGCCTCGTGGATGAGCAGGTCGCCGGTGGCGGCGATCGTGAAGGTCCTCGGGCCCTGCGGTGGCGCCGTGGCGGTCGCGTCGGCCGCCGCCGGGGGAGCGCCGTCGGTCGCGGTCTCAGCCGAGATCGGTGGCGCGGCGCGGTCGCGGGCTGCCTCGCCGCGGTCGAGGGCGATCGAGGCCGCCGCGCCGGCCACGATCAGGGCGAACAGCGCCCAGGCCACGCTCTGCTCCAGCGGGGACCGCGGTCTCATGCCGACACGACCAGCCTCAAACCGCGCCGATGTCGGACCGGAGGCCCCGACCGTTGGGCGCCTCGCCGGTTGAGCCGTTGGGCGAGCGGGCCACCCGGCCCTCGACCACCACCCATCGGATGCCCTCGGACTCCTGGGCCGGGTTCTCGATCGTCGAGCGGTCGGCGACGGTGGCCGGGTCGAACACGGTGATGTCGGCGTCGGCGCCAATGCCTAGACGGCCCTTCCTGCGGAGTCCGGGGCAGCGGCGCTCGAGCAGGCGGGCCGGCTGGATCGTCATCTTCGACAGGGCGGTGGGCAGGTCGAGGACGGAGCGCTCGCGCACATAGCGGCCCAGCACCCGGCTGAAGCACCCGGTGGACCGGGGATGGTTGTTGTGAGACCGGTCGAGGATGGCGTCGCTGCCGACCATCACGAAGTCGGCCTGCAAGGGGAGCTCCACGTCGGTGGGCAACATGGCGTACGCAGCCGTGAGGCTGTTGTTGGCGTAGGCCGCGCCGAAGGTCTGCTCGGTCAGCCTCTCCGCCGTTCCCGCCACCTGCAGGTCTCCGTAGCCGATGCCGTACTTCTCCTGCCAGTTTTCGTAGCGAGCCGACTTGAGGTACGTGGCCCAGAACTCGTAGGGGTAGACGCAGGCTGTCATGGCCAGCCCCTCGCCGATCGCGTCGCTGATGCGCCCCAGCGCCTCAGCCATCACCCCGGTGCCGCCGGTGGAGTTGATGTGTTCGACGTGGACATGGGCCCCGGTCTCGCGGGCGGCCCGCACGAGTTCGCTGATGGCTTGGAGGTTGGTGCCCGGCGGGAGGTTGTCTGAGTAGCGGGCGTGGACGCACAGGGGAACCTCGTGCTCCGCGGCCAGCGCGGCGTGGGCGAGCAGGTCATCCGCGGTGGTGCCCGGGGTGTACTCGGGCTGCATGTGCAGCCCGATGAACCCGTTGCGAAGGTCGGCGCGGGCGTCCTCGAGGATGGCCGCCATGGTGCCGGCGGCTGCGGCGTCGTAGGGCTCCAAGCCGTGGGCCGGGCGGACGAAGGCGTTGTCGTAGGCCCCGCCGAAGTGCACCGGGGAGCTTCCGTCGGGATGGGCCGCGAACCAGCGGTCGGCGCGGTTGTCGAGGCCGTGCATCCCCAGGTTCGCGGTCACGCCGTCGGCCAGCTTGAACCACTCGCCGTAGCCGTTGGGGCTGTACGACAGGATGTCGATGAACCCGGGTGCCACCACCAGACCGGTGGCGTCGATGGTGGTCGACGCCTGCAGCGGAGCCGCGTCGGGACCGGCCGCGATGGCAGCGACCGTCGAGCCGCTGACGCCGATGCTCGCCACGAAGTCGAAGCCGGAAGCCGGGTCGATCACCCGGCCGCCGACGATGGCCAGGTCGAAGACGTGGTCGGGCCCGCGTGCGGCCGACTCGTCCAGCACCGGTATAGCCGGCGGATGATCTGGCGGCGCCGGCTCTGAGACGACCGTGGGCGGCGCCGAGCCGGTTTCGGCCGGTGTTGGGCTGGTCGAGTCGGCCGAGGGATCGGCGGTCCCGGCCTGAGGGTCAGCCGGCGAATCGGCGCCCGAGCCGATCCGGCGGAGCACGGCCACGTTCGTGACCCCGAAACCGAGGGCGAGCAATAGACGGCGACGGGCAATGGATCCGCCGGTCGGTTTCGGCCCGCTCACGACCGGCCAGCATAACGGCGTCCCCTAGGTCGGCTCGCGTCCCCGCGAACTGCGGCAAGGCTGCGGTTCCAGCGTCTCGCTCACGCTCGCGCCGGGCTGTCATGGCGTCGCCGGGGAAGGGCTGTGAACATCGCCCAGCGCGATGGCCAGATGGTCCGCCAAACCCTGATCGACGTGGCCGCACAGCCATTCGATGGTGCTGGGGACGTCCGACACGCGGCTCAGCACCCAGCGGGCGAAAGCGCCGTCGTCGAGCCAGCCCGCAACCTGAGGGGTCAAACCGGGCAGGATCGCCGGCGCCGCCGGGGGCAGTACGGCGACGCCGAGGCGCAGCGACGACCACGTGTTGACGGTGTGGAAGCGTTGTCTCAGCAACCGCGTCATGCACGGCGACAGCGGCTCGCCGGTGTCGTTGAGCGGATAGAGCACCGACAGGCTGTCCCAGCTCAGGCGGCGGCGGGTGCAGGCCCCGCCCCGACGCTGGAGCAGCTTCGCCACGCGGTGCAGGAACACGCCGTCCGGGAACCACGCGGTGGGCGACAAGCACGGCCGAGTGGGCAGGCTCAGGGCGCGGAGTGCTGCGTCGAGCAGCGTTCCCGCCACGGCTGACAGGGTCTCTGCGCCGCCGACGGTTTCGTCGCGAAACAGCGCCACCGAGCCTCCGTGCCGATCGGCCGACCATGCCAGCATCCCGCCCCGCCTGCGGTCGTCGGGCCACAGAGTCTGGCATTGCACGCTGGACGCCACTGCGGCGGTCCCGGGCGGGCACTGCAGGCCGATGAGGCCGATCCCGCCGCCGGAGGGCGGTTCGATGGTGGTTCTGGTCCCACCGGCTCCTACCAGGATTGTGCCGCCGGGCGGCCCGTCGAGCGCGTGTGAGGCAAGGTCCAGCAAGAGCGTGTCTGCGCCGTTCGGTTGCGCCTGCGCGCTTCCCGCCACCAGCGCCGTGCTTCCGGGGCGCTCGCGCTCAACGACTCGGTCGTCGTCAAGCCTGGAGAAGAAGGGGAGGGATCGGTGGTTGCCGTGCATGGGACGGGGCCTTTCGCCTTGGGGGCTTCAGGCGGCCCGTCGTCCCGGGCTGCGAGGAGAGCGTTCAGCGCTCGCCCGAGAGCATGCGACAAGGGTGTGACATCACGCCGCGGGCGCCTCGTGGTGGGCGCGAAGCGGGGCCGTGCGGCTGCGCTGCGGTCCGGCTGTGCCAGCGCGCCAGCAGGGCGCGCGGCCTGGCCTCTAGGTCAGGCCGAGTGCGCGGCGATCAGGTCGTTCACCGAGTCCCAGCCGTCGAACAGCACGTTCACGCCCTGGTGCTGCATAACCGAGCGGTTCCACGGCTGGGGCAGCAGCCATACCGGCTTG